>DNLZ01000253.1:0-4121 GCA_003488325.1 Planctomycetaceae bacterium | reverse complement strand
ATCGACGACCCGCGGAGATTGCCCGCGGCGAGGATGCCGTTGGACCCGTTGCCGACGATCGTGTTGCCCGCGTCGACCGCCCCGACCCGGTTGTTCTGACCACCGAGCAGGGCGATGCCCTGCGCGGCATTGGACCGAATCTCGTTGCCGAGCACCTGGTTCCCGGAGGCGTTCGAGATCGTCACGCCGACGCCCGCGTTGAAGAGCACGCGATTCCCCATGAACGGTTGCACGCCGCCGAACACCGTCCCCGACGTGCCCGGGCCCACGAACACGCCTCCCTGGGTGTTGGGAATCTGCTGGGTCACGATGAAGCCGGCCCCGACCACGGCGTTGAAGATGCGATTGTCGCGTGCCCGCCCGGTGATCTCGATGCCATACCGCTGATTGCCCGACGCGTGCACCTTCGTCTCGACCGACGGCTGGAAGCCGCCGATCGCATTGCCACGCGCGTTGCCCGTGATGAGGATTCCGCTGCCGCCGTTGGGCAGCGCGGCGGAGATGGCGAAGTTCGTGCCGACGGCCGTGTCCTCGACCGTGACCCCCGTGGCGTTCCCGGCGAGGACGATCCCGTTGCCGGTGTTGCCGCCGACCAGGCTGGTGCGGATGACGTTGCCGGAGCCGGTCGCGGTGATGTTGATGCCGTCGAGACGGTTCGGCGCCGCGCCGCCGAAGGCGACCATGCCGACAAAATTGTTGTACGAGACGAACCCGCTCGTGCGGCCGCCGATCTCGATGCCGTGGCGATCGTTGCCCGACGTCACGTTGCCCAGCGGAATCGGGCCGCCGGCGATGATGGTGGACGACGTGCCGTTGGCGAGGATTCCGCTGCCACCGTTGGCGACGACCGTCGAGTTGTTCGCCCCCACGCCCGTGAAGTTGGCCTGGACGGTCGTGGCGGTGGCATTCGAGATTCGCAGGCCGTTGCCGACGTTGCCCGACAGGACGTTGTAGAAGACGAACGGGCTCTGCCGGAACGTGGTGCCCACGAGCGACGTCCCGCTGGCGTTCACGACCGCGACGCCGTCGCCGCCGTTGCCGAGCGCGGAATTGCCGGATGCCGTGGTGCCCACGAAGTTGCCCGAGAGGGTCGTGGCCGTCGCGGCGCCGGTCACGAGCACGCCGTTGCCGTCGTTGCCCGAGATGAGGTTGCCCTGCGGAGGCCTCACGAACACGCCCGCGGTCGGGTCGTTGCCGCCCGTCGCCTGACCGCCGACGAGCGTGCCGGTCGAACGATTGGTGATCAGGATGCCGTTGCCGCGATTCGGCACGGCTGCCGTCCCGGCGGGATTGGTGCCGATGAGGTTCATGGCGATCGCGTTGTCGGAAGCGCCCGCGACCGTGACGCCACTGCCGCGATTGCCCGAGATCACGTTCGAAGGCTGGAAGCCCACGTCCACGCGGGCCTGATAGGAGGCCGCCGCGCCGGAGCCCAGCACGATCCCCACGACGGCGTTGCCGTAGACGGAGTTGGCGCTCGGCAGACCGCTGACGCCCGTCACGGATGCCGGCGGGGAAAGCTCCTGCCAGGTCATCGCCCCGAACGACCCGTCCGCCTGACGACGCACCGTCGCCAGGCCGCTGTTCACGATCTGGCCGGACACGAACGCGCTGCCCGAGAGCGTGTAGACGCCGTCCTCGACGCCGCTGATCCCCATGAAGTGCGTGCCGGCCGTGGCCTCGCTCGGCAGCCCCTCGTAACTGAAGGCCCGGGCGTTGAAGAACCGTCCGGAAGCGCGGTCGTAATCGACGAGCGACGCCATGCCGATCGGGCGCAGGCGGTCGGTGGCGTTGTTCACCGGCAGCTGCGAAAAGCCTCCGGCGATCGTGTAGGTGCCGTCGCCATTGGCCCAGATGCCGTAGGCCGTGTTGGAGATCGATCCCGGGAAGATGATGGAGGTGAAGAGCTGCGTGTCGAAATCGTAGATGAACGCCCGGCCGCTCTCCGTCTCCGCACCGGTCGCGATGAAGTTGCCCACCGCGAGCCCGCCCATCGCGCTGTGCAGATAATTGAAGGCGGAGCCGTTGGAGATCGACGTGTAGTTGGCCGGATTCGTGACGTCCGTCGCCATCGTCGCCAGGTTGCCGCGGAACGAGAATCCGTAGCGCGTCGTGTCTCCGGACAGGACGTAGGTGCCGACGAGCAGCACGTTGCCGTCGCCGAGATCGTCGGGACCGTAAACGCTCGTCGTGGTACCCGCCCCACCGGGGTAATTGATCGCGTACGTCGCGCCCGCGGACGAGCCGGAGAGCGGCCCCACGTACAAGAGGCCGCTCGTGACGCCGTTCGACTCGGTGCTGCCCGTGATCAGGTACTCGTCGTTCGCGAGACCGCGAATGCCCGTCCATGACTGCACCGGCAGCGAGACGGCGCTCGCGCCGAAGTATTCGATGTCGGTCACCGGATCCTCGTGACCGACGAGGTTGCGCTCCGCACCGGCCTCGATGCGGACGCCGTCCCCGCCGTTCGGCAGCGCGGCGGTGCCCGCGACCGTCGTGCCGATGCGGTTGAATCCGACGACGCTCGTCGAGCCGAAGAGCCGCACGCCATGACCGCCGTTGCCGCTGATGACGTTGCCACCCGCCACGACGGTGGCCGAATACGCGCCCACGCCGGCGGTGCTCGATGGGTCGATGCCGACGACGGCGTTGCCGTAGACCGAATCACCGAACGGCACCACGCCGCTCGTGGGCGACGGGATGTCGGTCCATTCCATCTCGCTGAACGAGCCGTCGGCGTTGCGATAGACCGTGGCGAAGCCGCCGATCGCCGTGCCGCCGACCAGCGCGGTCGCCGCGAGCGTGTACTTGCCCTCCTCGACGCCGCTGATCCCCTCGAAGTGCGTGAGGCCCGACTCGCCTCCCGAGGGAGGCGTGTACGAGAAGGAGGTCCAGTTCGAGAACCGGCCCGTGGCCGAGTCGAAATCGACGAGCAGCGCCTTCGACATCGGCTGACGGGGATTGAGCAGGTTGTTGACCGGATTGCTGGAGTGGCCACCGCAGATCGTGTAGCTCGTGCCGCCGTTCCACCAGATGCCGTAGGCGGTGTTGCTGGTGGATCCCGGGTAGACGAGGCTCGGCACGAGGTAGACGCCGTGCACCGCGTCATAGACGTAGGCCCGGCCGCCACCGGCGGGCATCCCGTTCACGTTGGAGCTGTCGTAGTTGCCCACGACGAGGCCTCCCGACGTGCTGTGCGGGATGTTCCACATCGCGCTCGACGTCGGCATCGGGATCTGGGTGTAGTTCGCGGCCGTGCCGACGTCGTTCACCGTGCCGGTGAACATGAAGCCGAGCTCGTTGGGCGCACCCGAATTCGAGTAGGTCCCCACGATCCGCAGCTGGCCGTTGCCGAGGTTGTCGGCCGAGTAGGCGGTGGTGCCGTCGGTCGTGAGCGTCGTCCCCTGGTTGGGCATGACCATCACGTAGCCGGTCCCGCCCTGCGCGGTGATCGGACCCTGGTACAACAGGCCTGCGGTGTCTCCTGAGCCGTTTGGGTTGGTGGTCGTGCCGGTGAAGAGGAACTGCCCGGGCGTACCGGCCGTCGTCAGCCCCTGCCACCCGTTCACCGGGAGCGAAACGCCTTCCGACGTGGCCACCTGCGACGTGTAGGCCGAGGCGACCTCGGTCTGCGTGCCGATGACGACGCCCGACGAGTCGGCGTTGACCCGGACCCCTTCGCCTCGATTCCCGGCCGCCGTCGTGCCGTCGGGGAGCACGCCGATGAAATTGCCCGACAGCGTGACATTCGATGCATCGATCGTGACGCCGGCTCCCGCGGCCCTCACGAGCGACAACGACTCGAGAGACGATCCGTCACTCCCCGCCGCGAAGCGGAGGCCCGACCGACCGGCGAAATTCACGGTCACCACCGGCGCTGACACGAATCCCGGCGCCGTGCCGCCGGCGATCGTCACCGGACCCGCGATACCCGGCAGCGCCGACCTCAGGGAGATCGTGCCGGCGACCGCGAACGTGATCTCGTCCGCACCGGGATTCGCGTTCGCCCGCACGATCGCGTCACGCAGCGAACCATCCCCGCCATCGAGCAGCGTGGTGACCGGAAACGTCGCGAGCATCGCCCGGCTCTCGAGCCACTCGGCCCGAAGTGACAAAAACGA
>DNLZ01000235.1:5279-7713 GCA_003488325.1 Planctomycetaceae bacterium | reverse complement strand
GCGGCCCAATGCTCCTCGAGCGTTCGCCGCCCCCCTTCGCCTACCCACCTTGGTTTGCCCCGTCGTCGCTCCACCTACGCAAGACGTGCTCTAGGTCGGAGGCCGGCGGGTCAGGCGATTTCCGGCAGCGGTGTGGTCTTTTCGAGGAGGAACTGCGGCCGCCCCGACAGATCGGTGAACTGCGGGATGCTCGGATCGATGCCGAGGTGTCGATAGAGGGCCGCCAGGACCTCGGCGAAGTGCACGGGGCGGTCGGTGATGGCCGCCGCGTGGCGATCGGTCGCCCCGATCACCTGTCCGGTGCGGAATCCGCCCCCGGCGAGAAGCCCGCCGCCCACCTGGGGCCAGTGGTCGCGGCCGGCATCCTTGTTGATCTGCGGCGTACGGCCGAATTCACCCCACGCCACGACGGCGACATCCTTGTCGAGTCCGCGCTCGTGCAGATCCTCGACGAGGGCCGACAGACCCTGGTCGAACTGCGGCAGATGGGTGTTTTTCATGCCGTTGAACGTGTCGCTGTGAAAGTCCCAGCGGCCGAAGTTCAACGTCACGACGCGGCAGCCCGCCTCGACGAGGCGCCGCGCCATCAGGAAGTGTTCGAGGTTGCGCGGCGCGCCATCCCCGAATCGATTCGGGTCGCCCTTGCCGTACCGTTCCCGCACCCGTGCGGGCTCCTCGGACAGGTCGAGCGCACGGGCGAGGCGACTGCTCGTGAGGATGTCGAACGCGGTCTGCTGGAGTGAGTCCATCCCGTCGAGCATGCGGCTGGAGTCGATGTCGCGGCGGAGACGGTCGATTTGGCGGAGCAGGTCGCGACGATCCGACAGCCGGCCCTCGCCGCCGGGCCCGACCACGATGTCCTGGCTCGCCGGACCGCTCGGGCGGAAGGCGGCGTGCGACACGCCCAGAAAGCCGGGATGGCCCGGGGACCCGTACGGCGGATGGCCGCAATCTGGAGACAGCCCGACGAACGGGGGCACGGCACGGTCGACAGGTCCGAGCAGCTTGGAGGCGGCCGATCCGACGCTCGGCCAGCCCCCTGCCGGCTGGTTCCGCACGGAGTGGCCCGTGTAGCAGATGAAGGAGTCGTGGTTCCCGTCGGGGGAGCCATAGACGCTTCGCAGGACCACGCACTTGTCCATGATGCCCGCCATCCGCGGCATGTGCTCGCAGATGTCCAGACCGGGCACGTTCGTGCGGATGGGCCGGAATTCCCCGCGAATCTCGCTGGGGGCATCCGGCTTCATGTCGTACATGTCCTGGTGCGCCGGGGCACCGCACATGTAGATCATGATCACCGACTTGTGCGACGACCGCCCGGCCACCTGCTCGGCTCGGAGGAGCTGCGGCAGCGAGAGACCGCCCACGGAGAGCGTGCCGACCCGCAAAAGATCGCGGCGTGTCAGCCCGTCGCAGAACCGGGTCTGCCGTCCGGGGGATCCGCTCGCGGGGATCGTCAGCATGGCACGTCCTCGGGGGCCGGTCGCCCGATGCCAGGCGGCGCCGCCTGGCGACCGGCCGGCGTGGCAGGCTCTCCTCACTCAAACTACATTATCGGAGCCGCGGGGGCGGACTCAAGACTTCCGAACCCGATGCCGGAACGGACCCTGCCAAAAAGGCGGTGCACCACCGGCCCGACGACCGCTCCGGGAAACCGGCTGCGGGCGGCGTCCCGGTTGGCGGGCCAGGGACGGGGAGCGGGCATGGAAGATCGGACGATCCGCGTCCTTGACGACGAGGTTCGGGCCGTCGTCGACGGCATCGACCCGGCGACCTATCTGCGCAAACTCGTCGACCTTCTCTATTACGACCCGCGGGAGCCGTACGACGCGTCGCTCGTGCCGCTGGTGATTTCCGCCGACCAGCATCGGCGATACCAGCGTGCGGTCGAGCGGATCTGCGGGGCGGCGCTGGCCGCCTTTGCCGACCGGCGGGAGCGCGGCGGGCCGGCCGCCGACTCCTTCGAGCGGCTGCTTCTCGATCTGCCGCTCCGTGACGATGTCGTCAGCGGCAATGCCCGGTTCGACTTCCTCGAGGAGGGCGATTGTCCGCGGCTCGTCGAGCTCAATTTCGTCGGCGTCGGCACGACCGGTCATTCGCACCAGGTCGGTCTGGCCCTCCTGGAAAGCCTGCCCGCCCTCAAGCGTCGGTACCGGTGCCTGCATCCAGTCGAGACGTTCCGGGAGCAGCTCCTGCGAAACGGCATACGCACCGTCGTCCTGCTCACCAAGGACAACGACCGTGAGTACTACGGCTCGTGGCTCGACCGGCTCATCATCGTCCGCGGCCTGCGGCCGGTCCGGGCCTTCATCGTGCCGCGGCGGGACTGGCCCTCCCTCCGCTCCGACGGCCGGACACTCTCCTTCCATCGCACGGTCATCGACGCCATCTACCCCCGCGAGCTGACCTGGCGTCCCTCGATCGAGGAGGGGGC
>DNLZ01000235.1:3702-4940 GCA_003488325.1 Planctomycetaceae bacterium | reverse complement strand
CAGAGCGGCGCGCGGTGCCTCGATCACTGGTCGCTCATCCTCGCGGAGGACAAGGATCTGCGCTTCCTGCTCGCGCAGGACCCTGCGGTGGCCGAATACCTCCCGCGGACGTGGGCCCCGGCCGAGCATCCCGAGTCGGTGCCGCTGGCGGAGTGCGTCGTGAAGCGGCGGCACGAGCATGCCGGCGACGGCGTCGAAATCGCCCCCGAGCGGCTCCCTCCGGACGATGGGCAGGTGATCGTGCAGCAGCGGATCCGCGCCAATCGCACGTTCGTCCGGTCGGTCCTCGGATTCGAGGGGGTGGTGACGTACGACGTCTCCGCGCACGTGTCGTTCGACTACCACCTCCGGGACCGACGCCTCCTCGCCTGTTCGGTCAGCGGCTATCTTTCCCGGTACGCTCCGGAAGGCGACATCGTGAACATCTCCCGCGGGGGTGGTGTCCTGCCTGTGCTCGTCGAGCGTGACGGACCTGTGCGCGGCGACTCGTGAAGCGACTGATCGTCACTGTCGGATATATCGACCGGCCGGTCTTCGCCTACGACTGTCCCGTGGACCGGCACCAGATCGAATCGATGCTCGCCGCGCGTGGCGACGACATCGTCATGACGCACTGGGACGACCTCGACGCGAACCTGGCCACCACGCAGGGAAGGGACGTGCGGCGGGACGTGTGGCGCCCGGTCGCACTGACCGACGCCGACGCCCTCATGATCCTCGAGGCCCCGGCGCCGGGATCACCATTCGCCGATTTCAACCGCGCGGATGCGGCCATGCGTCGCATCCTGGCGCTCGGCATCCCGTGCGTGAACTCGCCGCGCACGTTCCTCGAATACCCCGACAAGCGCTACCTCGTCGAACGGACCGACCTGCCGTTTCCACGATCCGTGCTCGTCGAGCCGGCCGATGACCTCTCCGAGACGCTGGCCCGGTTCGGTGACACGCTGATCGTGAAGCCGCTCATCGGCGCGGGAGGAGACGGCGTGGCCCGTGTGCCGAACGATCCTGCGGCGGTGCGGGCAGCGATGAGTCGGACCGGTCCGTCGATCCTCCAGGAGTTTCTTCCCGAGATCGCCGTGGGAGAAAAGTCTCTCTACTTTCTCGACAAGCGCTTCCGCTACGCGCTGCTCAAGCGGCCCCGCGCCGGCGAATTTCGCTCGAACGAGGAATTCGCCGAGCATTCGCGGTACGAGCCGACCCCTGCGGAAATCGGGCTGGCCGCGGATGCCGTGGAGCGG
>DNLZ01000235.1:0-3303 GCA_003488325.1 Planctomycetaceae bacterium | reverse complement strand
AAGATCTCCGCCTGCGGCGTCCATCGCGAGATCGGCCCGTGGACCTACGAGGCGCTCGACCACGCGATCGACATCGCGCATGCGGCCGGCCCGACGGCCACCCCGTGACGGTCGCCGGCGCCCCGGGTCGCGGGACTCACGGCCCGATCGCGAGGCGGCGGCGGTAGATCGTGTCGCCATTGGTGACGTACAGCCACTCGTGACCGGGTCCGGCAAGGACGCAGCTCGTGAGAGGCTTCGTCGGAGCGGGCTTGGGGAGGACACCGCAGAGGCGGCCCGTCGGGTCGAACACCTGGACCCCGAGCGCCGACGTCACGTACCAGCGGCCGACCCGATCGACGGCCATGCCATCGCCCGACGCCGCCTCGAGGAAGGGCGGTGGCTGATGGAACGCGAAATCACCCTTCGGGTCGATCGGCCGACGCATCGTCATCGTGGGCATCTTGGCGTCGAGCGCTCCGTCGGATCCCAGTCGGAACGTCCAGACGTGGGTGCCGCGATGATCGGAGACGGCGAGCGTGCCGCCGTCGTTGGACAGGGCGATGCCGTTGGGGCCGCGAATGCCCTCCGCGGCCGTCGGACTGCCGATATCGCCCGGCCCGGTCGCCGCGCCGTCGTCCGCGATCGAGGTGGTGCCGTCCGCGATGCGGATGCGCGTCACGCGCCGCGGCCCGGTCTCGGTGATGAAGGCGAAGCCGTCGGGAGTCACGGCCAGATCGTTGGCCTGGATTCCTTCGGCGAGGGTCTTCACGTCACCCGTGGCGGGATCGATCGAGACCACGCGCTTCTTCCCTCCCTGGCAGCCGTAGAGCCGTCCGTCGGGTCCGAACTCGAGGCCGCTGATGGCCTCGCGGCAGACGGTCGTGCGGGCGCCGTCGGCCGCCGCGATCCGCACCACCTCCGGTGCCTTCATGTCGCAGTAGAAGAAGTTGCCCTCCGCGTCGGTGCAGGGAGCGTCGGCGAAGCCGAGGCCTCCGGCGACGACCTCCCATGACTGCCCGGGCACGAGCAGACGCAGCAGGGTCAGGTCGCCCTTCAGGTCGCCCTTCGTATCGACGACCGACTCATGCGTCTCGGCACGCCAGAGCCAGCGCATCGCATCCGGAAACAGCTGCGCCCCGTGGACGCTGTCGTGGGCGAACCCCTCGGCCCAGTCGAACCGCACGTCGTAGCCCATGTACTTGAGCGCGGCGGCCATCGTGCGATTGGCGAGGGGCCAGTTGCCAAACTGGTTGGAAATGTCACCGGAGGTGTCGGCGAGGTAGACGCGGATCGGCTTCGGCTCGGTCTTGCGCACGAGCGAGGGATAGGCGTCCCCGCCACGCAGGGCGGTATAGCTGCCGATCGTCGAGTAGACCCTGCCGAAGGCGTCGGGGCGCTCCCACGCGGCCGTGAAGGCGCAGATGCCGCCGGAGCTCGCGCCGCCGATCGCGCGGCGCCCCGGGTCGGTCGAGATCGACCACCTCCTGCCGACCTCCGCCAGGATCTCGTCGAGGAGGAACCGCGCGTAGCGGTCGCCGAGCGAGTCGTATTCGAGGCTGCGATTGGAGTTCTTCCACGGGCTGGGGGGCGCTTCCTTGCCGCGATCGTGGCCGGGATCCACGAACACGGCGATCGTCGGGGGCATCGCTCCGGAGGCGATGAGGTTGTCGAACACCACCGGGACGCGCCAGCGGCCGTCCTCCTTCACGTAGTCGTGGCCATCCTGGAACACCATCACCGCCGCCGGCGTGTCGGGTCGATACTGCGCGGGCACGTAGACCGACCAGTCACGGACGGTGCCGGGGAATATCGTCGACTCCCAGGGGGGCATCCGTTCCACCGTGCCGCGTGGCACACCCTCGCGTCGCACGGCGTCGGCGTGTGGCACGTAGGTCGCCTTCTCCGGTGGCGTGGCGGTCGAGGCGTCTCCCGGCTCGTCGGACCAGAGCCACCGCAACGCGTCCGGGAGTCCCTCGCCACCAGCGGTCCCGGAGTGTCCGCCGTCGGTCATGACGAAGCGATGCTGGTAGCCGGCGAAGCGCAGGGCGGCGGCGAGTGATTCGTTGGCCAGCGGCCAGTTCCCGAAGAGGTTGTCGAGGTCGTCCCGGCCCTCCTGCAGGTACACGCGGATCGGCTTCGGCTGCTCCTTCGTGCGCCGGACGAGTCCGGGGTAGGCCCACCCGCCGCGGATGTCGGTGAAGCTGCCGATGTGCGAGAGCACGCGTCCGAAGAGATCGGGGCGTTCCCACGCGGCGGTGAAGGCGCAGATGCCTCCGGACGAGATGCCGCAGACGGCGCGATCACGGGGATCGGCTGAAACCTCGATGCCGTCGAGGGCGACGGGCAGGAACTCGTCGGCGAGGAATCGCGCGTAGCGGTCGCCCAGGGAGTCGTACTCGAACGACCGGTTGCTGCGGGCCGCTGCGTCGGGGCGCGTCGGCGGGATCGTGCCCGGATTGACGAAGACGGCCACCGTCGGCCGCAGGTGGCCGTCGTGGATGAGGTTGTCGAGGACGGTCGGCACGCGAAAGGCGCCGTCCGCCTTCGCGTACCCGAGCCCGTCCATGAACACCATCAACCGGGCGGGTGTGCCGGACCGAACCTGGGCCGGAACATAGACGCGGTAGTCACGCCGGGTACCCGGAAAGATCGAACTCGACTCGAACACCCCCTCGCGGAGCGTCCCCTGTGGCACCCCCTCGCGCACGACGCGAGCCGCATCCTCGGCGGCTGGGGCAGGCACCGCCAAGGCACCCACCACCGTGATGATGCCGACCATGCCGCTCGTGCGGCGATGTCCCGTCGTCATGCCTCTTCCCCCGCGCCGTTGGTCACCGATGAAGGCGGCCATCGCCTCGTCGGGCGGGCGAGAGCATACCAGTCCAGACGAGCGGCTTCGCGTCAGGGGACGCCCGGGCCGACCTCTCCACCGGCCCGCGTGCAGAGGGCGCGAAAGACGGCCGGGTCGGTCTGCTCCGAGATGAGGCGGCACGACCCGTCCATGTTGAGAAAGTTCGTTCCGCCGACATGGGGGCCGATGAATCCGCCCGGGCTCCCCTGCAGGCTCGGCGCGCTCGAACGCACGTGCACGAGCGTCGCCGTGATCGCCGGCCGCGCGTTGAATGCCGGGTTTGCCGGGTCGTAGCGGGGAGACTCCGGCGCGTAGATCAGCTGCTGCCCGGGAGTGACGCCGGCCCAGCCGCTCTGCGCATGGCGACTCATGCGCTCGCCGATGCCGATCGTCTTGCCCGTTCCATCGGTGATGTCGTCGAGTCGCACCCGACTGTTGCGGTGGAAGACGCCCGTGAACGGCTGCTCCTC
>DNLZ01000117.1:18982-29191 GCA_003488325.1 Planctomycetaceae bacterium | reverse complement strand
CTCGTGCACGTCGCGCTCCTCGCCATCGGGCTCGAGCCCGGTCATCCCGTGCAGTTCGACCCCGAGTACGCGCCTGCCGAGGGACCGGCCGTGGACGTGCGCCTGCGGTGGAAGGACGCGGACGGAGCCGAGCGCGAGGCGCGGGCCGGTGATTGGATCCGCAACGCCGAGACCGGGAAGCCGCTCGATGTCGACTTCATCTTTGCGGGCAGCGTGTTCTGGACCGACCCGCTCGATGGCAAGGAGTATTACCAGGCCGATGGTGGCGACCTCATCTGCGTGTCGAACTTCCCGACCGCCACGCTCGACATCCCGATCGAGAGTTCCCAGTCGAACGACGCCCTGCTCTTCGAGGTCTTCGAGGGACGCGTGCCTCCGCGGGGCACGCCGGTGGAGATCATCCTCGCGCCGGCACCGCCGGCCGCACCGTAGCGCTCCTGCCACGCCGTCGCGCGACGCCCGAGCCGCCCGCGTGCGGGGAGGCTGCCGGTCGTGGCGGCGATGACTCAGGCGCCGGGAACACGACAATGGGCGAGGACGGCCTCGGGCGTGGAGACGTAGCCCGTGTAGAAGGGGCCGAACTCCGCGTACCGAGCGCTCGCCTCGTCAAACCGCATGGTGTAGACGATTTCCTTGAGAAACTCGGGTCGCTTCGCCCAGAGCGTCACGCCCCACTCCCAGTCGTCGAGCCCGACCGACACGGTGATCAGCTGCGTCACGCGGCCGCCGAATGTCATGCCCGTGCGGCCGTGCTCCGCCATCAGCCGGCTCCGCTCGGCGAAGGGCAGCGAGAACCAGTTCTCGCCCACCTTTCGCTTCTTGTTCATGGGGTAGAAGCAGGCATTCGGCCACGGGGGGAGGTCCGGCTCGAGTCGCGCGCGGCGCATCGCATCCTCGCGCGCGGCATACCCCTGCACCTTGGCCTTCCACGTGGGGCTGTCGCGCACCTCCCCCTCCTCCACGAGACGGTCGCCATACTGGTCGACGGTCGGCACGTACTCGCTCACTTCCGTCAGGCTCACGAACGAGTAGGTCGGCACGAGCACGCCGCCGAGCGGGCCCGCGAGCAGTCGCTGGTGCACCGCATCCACCCGGAGTGGTGATGGATCCATCGCGACGACGCCGAAGTCGGCCTTGTGGCCGGGCACGAGCCACGTCTGGAGCCGGGTCGGCGCGTCCTGACCCTGCGGATCGAGCGCCGCGTGCCAGGCCTGGCGTCCGGCAGCCACCTCGGCGGGAGTCAGCTGCGCGAGACGATGGTGGTCGAACGTGTAAAAGCTGTGGGTGACGTGCCAGCCGGTGAGCGGCTCGACCGCGGCCGAAACGGTCTCGGAGGGCCGTCCGTGCGGTGCCGGAGGCCCCGCCGGCCGGCCGGCGGCCTGAGGGCCATGGGATGGGGCGGCAGGTTGGCTCATGGCGTGCATCTCCTTGACGCGTGCCCGGTGGCGGCACGCTCGTGCGGGGCGGGTCTGGTCGGCCAACGCGTCGATCCGGTCGCTGTTTCGAACCAGGCGGAGTCTAACAGGGCTCGCCGGCGAGCCGCGGACGGTTCCGCCGGTCCGGCGTTCCCGGTCGGCCTTTGGTGGCCGACCGTGGCCCGCGGTAGGATGAGGATAGGGATGGCGGTCGCGGACCGCCGACCGAATCGAGGGCGCCGCGGGGGCCGATGCCATGGGACAGGCGATCGTCGATCCACAGGAGTTGCGTCGTTTCGCGGCACGGCTGCGGCACTTCAGCGGCGAGGTGATGGCCCAGATGCAGATGGTGCAGCGGCAGCTGGCCGCGCTCGGCTCCACCTGGCGCGACCAGGAACATCAGAAGTTCGCCGAGGAGTTCGAGCAGCAGCTCACGACCTTCGGCCGGTTCGTCGATGCGACGAGCGACTACGTTCCCTACCTCATTCGCAAGGCGGAACGGGTGGAGGAGTACCAGCAACAGCGGTGAGGACCGCCGGGGAACGCGCATGTCCGACCAGGCGGATGTCAAGTCGATCGACACGCTGGCCTTCGTGAAGGCGGCCATTGCCGGGTTCGCCCACGAGGCCAATCAGGCGCTCGCGGAGGTCGAGCTGCAGGGGCAGCGGGCCATCGACTGGATCTGCGTCGATCAGGCCGCCTACTGGAAGGCCGAGATCCGCCGGGCCGCCGACATGGTGAATCAGGCGATGAAGGACCTCGAGCACTGCCGCACGTTCAAGAAGACGGGGGACAACACTCCGGCCTGCGTCGAGGAAAAGAAGGCGCTCGAGCGGGCGAAGCAGCGTCTGGCGCGTGCCGAGGCGAAGGCGGAGGCGGTGCGGCGGTGGACCCCCGTCGTGCAGCAGCAGTTCCGCGAGACGTGCGTGCGGCTGGTGCGGTTCCGTGACGTCACCGACGTGGACTGCCCGAAGGCGATGGCGCAGCTCGACCGCATGCTCAAGGCACTCGACGCCTACCGGACGACGACCTCGCCCCGCGGTGGCACCGAGGGGGGCGGGTCGCAGGCCGCGTCGGTCACCCGTGAGGTCGAGCCGGCGGGATCCGTCCCTGCCGACGGTGCGGCACCCGTCGCGCCGGCCGCGAGCGATGCGACGGAGGCCGGGCGATGAAGATCGGCGACCTCTCCGGCGGCGCGTCGAAGCTCGCGCTGTCGCTCAAACAGCTCAACCTCAAGTGGGAGGCCGCCCGCGACGCGTGGCACGACGGCACCGCGAAGGCGTTCCACGAGCGGGCCATCGAGCCGCTCACGCCGAGCGTCAAGGAAACGCTCGAATCGATCGGTCGTCTGGCCGAGGTGCTCGCCCGAGCCGCCCGCGACGTGAGTGACCAGGACGGCGTGTGACGCCACCGTGCCTCACGCGGCCGCCCCCGCCCTTTCCTTTTTTCTCCTCACCAGTTTCCACCGCTCGTTTCCACCCTTAGGGATGCAGGGATCGTGCACCAGTCCTCCTATCACCCCGACGTCCTCCGCACGCAGATCGAGTCGCTCCGGCGGGCTGCCGCCGAACGGGTCCGCCTCGAGCAGGAGATCACCGCCGAACACGTCGCCGAGACCGAACAGGCCCGCACCGCCGCCGAGGCCGCGATCCGCTCGGCCCGCGCGAAGCATGCGGCCGAGGCCGACGCCACGCGCACGGAGCATGCCGACGTGCTCGAGAAGGCCCGAGCACATGAGAGTGCCAAGAAGAAGGAACTCGACGACGCGCGGCGGTCGAAGGCCTCCGCCATCGATCGGAAGTCGAGGCAGGAGGAGCAGAAGACGCGGGAGGACGAGGAATTCGAGTCCAACACCGCGCAGGAGGTTTTCAAGGACAAGCGGAAGCAGCCGCCGAGGCTCTTCCAGAAGGCGGAGAAGGATCTGACACGGCTCCTGGGTGAGATCGATCAGGACGCGGGCCGTGTCGCGAAGCAGTTGAAGCAGTGGAAGGTGCCGGAGTCGACCCAGGTCGAAACGGTCGATCCCGCCGAGACGGATCGCTTTGCGTCCGCCGCCGCCGACACCAAGAACCCGCTCGCCCTCGTCGAGGCGCTGCGGGCCTCGATCGCCGAACAGGCGAAGGCGCTGCTCGGGGATCGTGCCGCCCGGCGGGCCTTCTCCGGTGGCATGCTCGGCGCCGCGATCGCGCTGCCGTGGCTGGTCGGCCTGCTGGCGGCAGTCGGGGCGTTCTTCGCGGTTCCAGCCGGAGTCACCGGCGAAGGAGCGGGACGGCTCCTCGTCCCGGCGGTGATCGGCGCCGTGCTGGCATCGGCCGGAATGGGCGTGGCGCTCTGGCAGGTGCTGCGGGCGGTCGGTCGTGCCCGCGTGCGCCTCGGGCACGACTGGGCGGGCCTCCGCGGGATCGCGACGCGGGCCCACGAGCATGGACCCGACTGCAGGCGGCGGCTGGAGGCCCGCCGCGATGAACTGGCGAAGCAGATCGAGAAGCAGTACGAGCAGGAGACGGCGGCCCGCAAGGCGCGGGTGGAGGCGAAGCTCACGGCGCTGACGACGCAGCGGGAGCGGGCCACCGGCGAGCTCGAATCGCAGTACACCGCGGCGATCGAGGGCCTGCGGCAGAAGATCGCCGCAGTCGTCGATGAGGCGGAGCGGAAGTATCCCGCGCGCCTCGCGGCACTCGACTCGGCCCTGGCCGAGGAGGTGCGGACGCGTGAGGCATCCCGTGACGAACGGATCGCGAAGGCGGATCGGCGACGGGACGACCGCTGGGGGGAGATGACCGCCGCATGGCGCGAGGTGCGGGAGCGCACCGCGGCGGTCTATGCGGAGGCCGGCAGGCTCGACGCCGAGGCCTTCCTGCCGTGGGACGAGCTCGCGCAGGACGACGTGCCCCTCCCTTCCGCGGTGCCGCCCGGTCTGCGATTCGGCGACCTCGGCCTCTCGCTCGCCAAGCTGCCCGGCGGGGTGTCGGACGTGTCCGAACTCAATGCCTTCGGCCCGACGGAGTGGAAGCAGCCCGCGACGGTGCCGTGGCCCGAGCAGGCCTCGCTCGTGATCCGGACGTCGGCCGAGCAGAAGGAGACCTCCTCCGCGCTCATGCAGGCGCTCATGCTGCGGATCGCCACCGGCATTCCCGCGGGACAAACCCGGTTCACGATCATCGACCCCCTCGGACTCGGCAAGCAGTTCGCCGGCTTCATGCACCTGGCCGACCACGACGAACTGCTGGTGACCAGCCGCATCTGGACCGAGCCGCCGCTGATCGAGGAGAAGCTCGGCGACATCACCGAGCAGATGGAGGTGGTCATCCAAAAGTATCTCCGCAACGAGTACACCTCGATCGGTGACTACAACGCCGATGCGGAAGTCGCGGAACCCTACAAGTTCGTCTGCGTCGCCAACTTCCCCGCGAACTTCACCGAGACGAGTGCCCGGCGGCTCGCCAGCATCGCCGCGTCGGGGCCGCGTTGCGGCGTGTACGTCATCGTCTCGGTCGACCCGAAGCAGGTCATGCCCTCCGGGTTCAGTCTCGCCGAACTCGAGCAGCACGCGACCGTGCTGAACCTCGCCGGGGGCACTTTCACCTGGCAGGACGAGGAGTTCGCGAAGTGGCCGCTCACCGTCGAGGCGGCGCCATCCGACGAGATCTTCACGCGGATCATCCAGCGGGTCGGCAAGGCGGCGAAGGCCGCGAAGCGGGTCGAGGTGCCGTTCGACCGCGTGGCGCCGCCCGAGGAGGAATGGTGGAAGGGGAGCACGGCGAGCGAGGTGCTCGCGCCGCTCGGCCCGGCGGGAGCGAAGAAGCTGCAGTACCTGCGGCTCGGCAAGGGCACCAGCCAGCACGCCCTCATCGCCGGCAAGACCGGCTCCGGCAAGTCGACCCTCATGCACGCGATGATCACGAGTCTCGCGCTGCAGTACAGCCCGAACGAGATCCAGTTCTATCTCATCGACTTCAAGAAGGGCGTCGAGTTCAAGCTCTACGACCACTACCGTCTGCCGCATGCCCGCGTCATCGCGATTGAGAGCGAACGTGAGTTCGGACTCTCGGTGCTCCAGCAGCTCGACGCCGAATTGAAGCGACGCGGCGACCTGTTCCGCGAGCTCTCCGTGCAGGACGTGGCCGGCTTCCGGCGGACCGGGCACGCCGATCCGATGCCGCGCATCCTCCTGCTCATCGACGAGTTTCAGGAGATGTTCGTCGAGGACGACAAGCTCGCGCAGGACGCATCGCTCATCCTCGACCGCCTCGTCCGCCAGGGTCGTGCGTTCGGCATGCACGTGCTGCTCGGCTCGCAGACGCTCGGCGGATCGTACAGCCTGCCCCGCGCGACGATGGGTCAGATGGCGGTGCGCGTGGCCCTCCAGTGCAACGAGGCCGACTCGAGTCTCATCCTGTCCGAGGACAATACGGCCGCCCGACTGCTCACCCGGCCCGGCGAGGCGATTTACAACGACGCCAACGGCATGGTCGACGGCAACAGTCCGTTCCAGGTGGTGTTCCTCAACGACGAGCGTCGGGAACGCTACCTCGGGGCGCTGCGGACGCTCGCCGATCGCCGCACCGACATCCCCCATCTGCCGCGGATCGTGTTCGACGGCAACGAGGCCGCGGATCCCGCCGGCAATGCGCTGCTCACCGAACTCCTCGCCCACGGAACGGTCCATGGCCGTGAGCCGGTCGCGCCGCTGGCCTGGATGGGGGACGCGATCGCGATCAAGGATCCGACGGCCGCCATCTTCCGGCGCCAGGGCGGTGCCAACATGCTCATCGTCGGCCAGCGCGAGGACCTCGGCACGAGCCTGCTGGCGATGGCGATGGTGAGCCTCGCCTCCGGCCTCGATCCGCATCCGGGCGGGGCGCTCGGGCGGCCGGGACGCTTCGTGCTGCTCGAGCCCGCGATCGCCGAGGAGAAGCCCGACATCATGCTCGAGAAGCTCGCCACCGCCCTGCCCCACGAGGTCGAGGTCGTGGGCCGGCTGGCCGTGGCGGCGGGGATGGCCCAGCTCGCCGCCGAGGTGAAGCGGCGTCTCGATGAGCAGGTGCTCGACGGCGAGGCGGTCTTCCTCGTGGTGCGCGACCTCGCCCGGTTCCGCGAACTGCGGCGCAGCGAGGGCGATTTCGGCTTCTCGTTCGGCGGTGACAAGCAGGCCGGGCCGGCGGAAAACTTCATGACGATCCTGCGTGACGGGCCGACCGTCGGCATCCACACGCTCATCTGGTGCGACTCGCTGACGAACCTGCAGCGGACCTTCGAGCGCAACGCCATCAAGGAGTTCGAGCTGCGCGTGCTCTTCCAGATGAGCAGCTCGGACTCGAGCCAGCTCGTCGACAGTCCGCTCGCCGCGAAGCTCGGCCCGCAGCGGGCGCTCTTCATCCACGAGGAGACCGGCACGCTCGAAAAGTTCCGCCCCTACGCGTTCCCGTCTCCCGAATGGCTCGCCGACGTGGCGGGACGGATGGCGGCGCGACCGCAGGGAGATCCGGCGGCCCGACCGGCCCCGGCCGCCGCGCCGCACGCACCACCGGCCGCGGCGGCGGCCGTCGCCGCGGCTGACGCCACGGGAGGCGAGTCGTTCAACTTCGGCGGCGGCTTCGGCGACTTCGACTTCACGAAGATGCTCGACGAGGAGCCCGACGCCGGCGGCGACGGACGCGGCCCGGCACCGGATCGCGTGTCGCGCCCGGACGAGGCGGCCGGTGGCTGACCGGGTCGGACGCGCTCGCGCGGCGATCAGAGGTCCCTGGGCCGCCTGCCGATGCGGATCGGCACCGTGCGGGTCGTGCCGCCGCGCTCGACCTCGAGCGACGCCTCCGTGCCGACCCTCGCTCGCGTGAGCATCAGCACGAGGGCCGCCGGATCGGGCACCTCGTCACCGTCGAAGGAGCGGACGACGTCCCCCGGCACGAGCCCCGCCAAGGCCGCCGGCGAGTCCTTTTCGACGGCGACGACCTCGGCCCCCGGCCCTCCCGTCGCGACCGGCCGCAGGGCCATGCCGACATAGCCGCGCTCGACGTGGCCGTTGGCGAGAATCTGCTCGCTCACCACCCGCGCGGTGTTGCTCGGGATCGCGAAGCCGATGCCCGTGTTGGAGCGGCCCACGATCGCGGTCGTGATGCCCATCACGTGGCCATGCACGTCGACCAGCGGTCCACCGGAGTTGCCGGGATTGATCGACGCGTCGGTCTGCAGGAATTCCTGCAGCGGATTGCCCACCACGCCCCGTCGTCCGATGCCGCTGACGATCCCATAGGTGAGCGTGCGCTCGAGACCGAACGGGTTGCCGAACGCCCAGACCATCTCGCCCACCTCCACGGTGTCGCTGTCGCCCCACTGGGCGGTGGGCAGGTCGCGGGCATCGATCCGCAGGACGGCCAGGTCGGTCGCGGCATCGGCCCCGAGGAGATCGGCGGCGAATCGCCGGCCGTCCGCGAGGGCGACCTCGATCGCGTCGCTCCGGGCGACGACGTGGTAGTTGGTGACGACCACCCCGTCCGCCGCGACCACGACCCCCGAGCCGACCACCTCGTCGGTGGCGCCGGTCAGGCCGCCTCCACGGAGCGCGGCGATCTCGTCGGCGACGATCACGATCCGGCGCTTCGCGGTGACGTTGACGACGGCCGGGCCGACGAGCCGGGCGAGCGTGGTGAAGAGCTTGCCCACCGACGAGAGTTCGGCCACCTTGGCGGCATCACGGATCGCCCGCAGTTCGGCGCGCGTCCGGGCATAGTGGAGTCGGCCGACGAACGATGGCCATGCGAGCAGGACGACGAGCACGACCAGGCCGCTGAACAGGACGAGCGTGCGCACGTCTGCGGATCGAAGCAGCGGCGCACGATCGGGAGGCGTCATCGGGACCTGATCCCCAATGCCTGCGCCGTCTCGCGGCGCACCAGGTCGACCGCCGTCTTCGCGGCCCGGGACGCCGCCAGCAGGGGGCCGCCGCCGAGGACGTGCTCGCAGCGGCGGGTCGAGGCGTCGCCGACGAGCACGATGTCCACCACCTCCCGAGACTCCGGGCCGGGCCGGGCCGCACCGACGCCGATTGCGAGCGTGGCGCCGAAACGCCGTCGAGCGTCCGCGGCGAGGGAATCCGCGGCCATGCCGTCGGGGCCTGGCGGATGGACGATGCCGCCGATGAATCCGCTGACGGCATGCCCTCGACGGCCCTGCGCCTGCGCGAGCAGTGCGGCGACGCGTCCCTCCGTCCCGATCTCCGCGACGGCGAGCGTGGCACCCGCTCCGAGCACGGCGTCGAGCGCGGCGTCCTCGACCTCGTCGTCTTCGACACCGTAGACGAGCTCGCCGAGGCAGGCACGGATCGTGGACTCCGTTCCCGCGATGGCCGCGCGGCAGGCTGCCTCATCGGCGCCGGCTGCGGCGATCCGCAGCGTGATGGTGGCCTCGTGGGCGGTGATGCCGACCATCGGCTCGCGGCCACGGCGGACGAGGTCCGGCAGCCGTGCCTCGATGGCGCTCTCGCCGGCGCCAAAGCACTTGATCCGCCGCTGCACGATCGTGCCCCCGCCAGGCCGCAGCGCGACCAGGGCGGGGCCGACCGTGTGCTCCCACATCACGCGCATCTCGGCCGGCACCCCGGGCAACGCGAAGACGCGACTCGACCGTCCGTCGAGCACGACGTCCACGTCGATGCCGGGGGCGGTGCCGTGCGGGTTGGGAATGATGCGGCTGCCGCGGGGAAAGGCCGCCTGATGCCGGTTGCTCGCCGGCATCGTGACGCCGCGTCGGGCGAATCGCGACTCGATGATCGCCAACGCCTCCGGCGACTCCTCGAGCGGCGCACCCGAGACCATCGCGAGGACGTCGCGGGTGAGGTCGTCCGCGGTCGGACCGAGACCGCCGGTTGCGATCACGACGTCGGCCCGCGTGCACGCGATCCGGAAGGCGTCGATCCCCGCCTCGAGCGTGTCGGCGGCGGTCGTGTGGAACCTGACGGGGATCCCCAGGACGCCGAGTTCCGCCGAAATCCAGCGACTGTTCGTGTCGAGCCGCTGGCCCGACACGAGCTCGTCGCCGATCGCGATCACCTCACCCACGAGCGACACGGCACCTCCCATGCCCCGTCTATACCTCCGATACGGCCGCCTGCCCAGCCTCGATCCCCTGCACTGGCCGCGCGCCCATGGGCCGACCACAATGCCGGCATGCAGATCGGAGTCGTGGGAGGTGGCGCGGACATCGAGGCCCTCGTGGCGGCGGCGACGGCACGGGGTGATCGAATCGTCATCGTCACCGATCCCACCGACCGCCCCGCGGTCGACCGCCTCCTCGATGAGGCCGCCTGTGCGGCCGTGGCCGTCGGCTCCGACGGTTGGCCGGAAGACGAACCCACCCTGCGCGCCGACACCGTGCGGCTGCTCGTGCAGGCCGGGCGGACGCTCGTCCTCTCCCACCCGCTCGAGTCGTCGATGCTCTGGGCCTACGAGCTCGACATGATCCGCCGCGACTCGGGGGCGGTGCTCATACCCTGGCTGCCGGCCCGTCTCCATCCGTACATCGGCCGCCTCGTCGGGGCGGTCGAGGTCGCGCTTGCCGGCGGCGGGAGCCTCGGCCCGCTCGAAACCCTGCGGCTGGAACGCCGCATGGGATCGCGCACCCGTGACGCGGTGCTCGCATCGCTCGCGCGGGACGTCGATCTCGTGCGCGTGCTCGTCGGCGAGCCGGCACGGCTGGCGACGCTCGGCGGTGCCGATGCGGAGGCCGCGTGGGGCACGCTTGCCGTCGGTTTCAGCGGCCCCACGATGGTGCCGGCGCGGTGGCAGGTCGGCCC
>DNLZ01000117.1:3003-18568 GCA_003488325.1 Planctomycetaceae bacterium | reverse complement strand
CCCGCGGAAACCGCTTCGTTCGACCGGGGCGAGGCCATGCGTGCGGTGCTGGATCGCGTGGTGCTCGGTGCGGACGCCCCGCCACTCGGCCGCGTGTCGCCCGCCTCGTGGGCCGACGCATCGCGGGCGATCGAGCTTGCCGAGACCGTGCCCCGCAGTCTCGTGAAGGGACGCTCGGTCGATCTGCACCGCGAGGAGTTCTCGGAGATCGGCACGTTTCGCGGCACGATGGCGTCCCTCGGCTGCGGTCTCGTCCTGCTGGGCTTGTTCGTGCTCGTGCTCGCGACACTCGTCGGCGGCATCGCCCGCGAATTCGGCTGGGAGTTCGGGAAGCGGGTCGCAGGCGCCTGGCCGGGCATCGTGCTCGCGACGCTGACGGTGTTCCTCGCGCTGCAACTGGTGCCGCTGCTCATCGGAGCCGAGCAGGGCCGCCCGCCGTCGCCCGGCGGCGACGAGACACGACCGGGCAAGCCGGGCTGACGCCGCAGGCCGCGGGGCCTGGCGAATCGCCGCGTGCCGTCTGGGTTGACTCTGCCGACCGCGGGCAGCCGACATGGAACCTCCGCCCGCAACCGGCCGATTCCGAACCCTGGTGGCGTGCAATCGCGGCGCCGCGTCTCGGGGTCGGGGGGAGTCCGTCCGCCATGCGGTGTTCGTGGGTCGTCGTGTCGCTCGTCGCCGTTTCGATCACGGCTTCGGCGGCGCGACCCGGCCGCGCGGAGGATCTCCGCCGCACCGCGATCGTGCGGGCGGTGGAATCGCAGCGCGACGCGGTCGTCAACATCCACGGACAAAAGTTCGTCTCCCCGTCGGACGACGACGAAGGCGGTGAGCTGCGCCGCGTCAACGGCATGGGCACAGGGGTGGTCGTCGATCCCCGTGGCTACGTCGTGACGAACTACCACGTCGTCGAGGGCGTGCGGCGCATCGAGGTGACGCTCGCCAACGGCCGCACGACGTCGGCGACCCTCGTGTCGCACGATCCGCGCACGGATCTCGCGGTGATCAAGATCGCGAGCGAGACGCCGCTGCCCGTGATCACGATCGGCACGTCGAGCGACCTCATGATCGGTGAGACGGTGCTCGCGCTCGGCAATGCCTACGGGTACGAGCACACGGTGACGCGGGGCATCATCTCCGCCCTCCATCGCAACGTGGAGGTGAGCCGCACGCAGCGCTACGACGACCTGATCCAGACCGACGCGAGCATCAATCCGGGCAACTCCGGCGGCCCGCTGCTCAACATCAACGGCGAGGTCATCGGCATCAACGTGGCCGTGAGAGCCGGCGCGCAGGGGATCGGCTTCGCCATTCCCATCGACCGCGTGCTCGACGTGGCGAGTTCGCTCCTCTCGGTCGAGCGGGTCGACCACACGTGGCACGGGATCGTCGCCCGGCCGGATGGCTCGCGGGGCGCGGTCGTCGAGGCGGTGCGGGGGGAGAGTCCGGCGGCGAGCGTCGGCGTGCGGGCGGGCGACGTGATCGTGCGGGTCGGCGACGTGCCGGTCGCCCGGCAGTTCGACATCGAGCGGGCGCTGCTCGGCCGCAAGGCCGGTGACAGCGTGCCCGTCACGGTCGTGCGGGCCGGCGCCGAGGAGTGCATCTCGCTGCCGCTCTTCGCGATGCGGCGCGACGCCGTGCCGATCGACGTCCGGTGCTGGCGCGAACTCGGCCTGCGGGTCGAGCCCCTTCCCGCGCCGACGGTGCAGAAGCTCCAGTCGCGGTACCGCGGCGGGCTCACGGTCACGTCGGTGCGCCCCGGTGGCCCGGCCAACGAGCAGGGCATCCGCGAGGGGGACATCCTCGTCGGCCTCCACATCTGGGAGACCGTCGCGATCGACAATCTCGTCTACATCCTCGACAAGGCCGACGAGGAGCATCTCAACCCGATCAAGTTCTACGTGCTGCGCGGGCGCGAGACGCTCTTCGGGCATCTCGTCTCCGAGACCGTGACGCGCTGAGGGCACGCGGACAACGCCCGTCGCGATCGTCCCCCGTGCGGCTGACCGGTCGACCGCCGGGCTCCCTGCTCGGTGGCTGCCGCCGGGGATGCCCCGCGCTCGGTGGCCCCGTCGAGCCGGCGTCGCGGTCTCCGCGCGCCCGTGGGCGTAGAATCCGCCGTCGCTCCGGAGGTCGGTGATGGAACGGGAGTTCGTCGAGTGGCTCGTGCGGCAGGTGCCGGCCGATCCCAGGCTCGAGGTGCCGGCGGGCGACGACGCCGCGGTGCTGCGGCCGCCGGCCTCGCGTCGTACGGTGGTGACGGTGGACATGCTCATGGAAGGCGTCGACTTCGTTCTCGGCCCCGACTGCCCGCCCGAGGCGGTCGGCCACAAGTCGCTCGCGGTGAGCCTCAGCGACCTCGCCGCGATGAACGCGCGGCCGGAGGCCGTCGTCGTCGCCGTCGCGTTGCCGAGCCGCGGCGGTGAGTCGCTGGGCCGGCGCATCCACGCGGGCCTGGCGGCGCTCGCGGCGCGGCACGATGTCGCGATCGCCGGTGGCGACACGAATGCGTGGGACGGACCGCTCGTCGTGAGCGTGACGGCGATCGGCAGCGTGCCTCCGGGCCGGGCGTGGCGGCGGGATGGCGCGCGCGTGGGTGATCGACTGCTCGTCACCGGGGCCTGCGGTGGGAGCCTGCTCGGGCGGCATCTCGCCGTCGTGCCGCGGTGCCGCGAGGCGGCGGAGATCGCCGGGCGATTCGACGTCCACGCGGCGATCGACGTGAGCGACGGGCTCTCGCTCGACGTCGCACGGCTGATGGCCGCCAGTGGGACCGCCGCCGTGCTGGACCTCGCTGCGATCCCCATCCATCCCGACGCGGTCACGATGAGCCGGCAGGCCGGCGACTCGCGGTCGCCGCTGGAGCACGCGCTCGGCGACGGCGAGGACTTCGAGCTGGTCCTCGCGATGGCTCCCGAGGTCGCCGCCGCGGCGGTCGCGGCCTCGGGCACCGGGGCTCTGGACGTGCCGCTGACGATCATCGGCGACGTGATCGAGGGATGCGGACTGTTTGTTCGCGATCCCGACGGCGCGCTCGCGCCCCTGGCGCCCCGTGGATTTCTTCATGCCCTCGAGGGTTGAGCTCCAGGCATGCGCTCCCCCGCCCCGCGCGTCGTGCAGGTGACCGTCGCCGACGAGGCGGATCTCGTGCGGCTGGCAGGGGCCGTCGCCGCCCTGCTGCCACCGCGGACCTTCGTCGCGCTGCACGGCGATCTCGGCGCCGGCAAGACGACGTTCGTCAAGGCGGTGGCCGCCGCGCTCGGCATCGATCCGACGGAGGTCGTCAGTCCCACCTTCGGCCTGATCCACGAGCACGTCGGACCGCATGGGCGGCTCGTGCATGGCGACATGTACCGGCTCTCCGCACCGACCGACCTGGCGGAGACCGGATGGCACGACGCGGTGGCCGGGGCCGCCTGCGTGTTGCTCGAGTGGCCGGAGCGCGTCGCCGCCGCCCTGCCGGATGAGCGGATCGACGTCACGATCACGATCGACGGACCGACCGCCCGCACGTTCGCATTCGTCGGTCACGGCGCGAGCGCCGCCCGGGTCGTGGACGCGCTGGGCGGGCCCGACGCCCGGTGATCCCGCGAGGAGGCTCAGCCGCGACGACGCGTGAGCATGAACTCGTTGCCTTCGGTGTCGATGCACATCGCCAGATGCGGCGGCTCGCCGTTCTCGGGCCGGGGCTCGTGGGCGAGGCCGCCTCCGGCCGCCTCCACCTCGCGGGCGCCCGTGACGACGTCGGCCACCTGAAAACTCAGGCCGGTCCAGGTCCGCCTCCCCTCGCCGCCCGAATGGATGCCGATCACTGCTCCGGCGATCTCGACCTCGGTGATCGCCGGATTCTGGCGGCCGACATGGCCGCCGAACAGGTCGCAGTAGAAGCGCACCGCGCGATCGGTGTCGGCGGCCCAGATCACGTACTTGACTCGTTCCACGTGCATGGTCGTCTCCAGACCGGAAGCCGGCAGAGTGGACTGCGGCGGCGTTGGCGCCCGCATCGCACCTGCCCTTTGCTACCATAACGTCGCCATGCGTGTGGAAGCTTCGCGGTCGCTGTTGTGTGTGATCGACGTGCAGGAGCGTCTGCTCGCGGCCATGCCCGCCGCCGAGGCCGTCGTCTCCCGCTGCCGGCGGCTGGCATCTGCGGCGAAGATCCTCGGCGTGCCGTCCGTGCTCACCGAGCAGTACCCACGGGGACTCGGTCGGACCCCCCGCGAACTCGCCGACGAGCTGCCCGCCGCGATCGAGAAGATGACCTTCAGCTGCGCGGGATCGGCCGCGTTCATGCAGGCCATCGACGGGCGTGGCCACGTCGCGGTGCTCGCCGGGATTGAAACGCACGTCTGTGTCGCGCAGACGGCGCTCGACCTGCTCGGCCACGGTCTCGGCGTGGCGGTGTGCGTCGATGCCGTCGCATCCCGTCACGGCGTCGATCACGAGACGGCGCTGCGTCGGCTCGAGGCCGCCGGCGCGGTGCTCGTCACCTCCGAGGCCGTGCTCTTCGAATGGTGCCGCACGGCGGAGCATCCTCGGTTTCAGGACGTCCGACGTCTCGTGGTGGACCGTCCGCCCGCCGCTACGGGGGGCTCGTGAGATCGGTGCGTTCGGCACGGTCATCCGCGGTGGCGAGCGCCCGCAGGCGTCCCACCTTCACCGCGATGCTCGGCTCGCCATCCGCCTCGTGTCCCGGTGCCGACCCGAAATGAATGACGCGCCCGGACGCGTCGACGAACTCCCAGCCGCGTGGCGTGCCGTCCTCCGTCGGCCGCAGGTCGCGGAGCCCCAGATCCCGCCACTCCGGCCCGACCGCGGCCGCCACAGCCGCGGCCTCGTGCACGAGCGCGTCGCCCCAGCGTGAACCGGCGACCCCGACGGGGCTCGAGCGGATGCCCGAGATGCGCGGATAGGCCGCCGCCGACTCGGACGTGAAGTCCTCACTCGGCAGCACGACCCCCTCCGCGTCGATCGCCAGAAGGCCTCCCGGCACGGCGACCATTCCCACCGGCTCCCGGCAGCGCACCTCCACCTCCGCGGCGGCGGGGTGTCGCAGTGTGACGGCCACCACGTCGCGGATCCACGGGTGCATGCCGAAGGCGCGTTCGATTCGTCCGGCGAGCTCCGGGTCGTCGAGGGGCAGGCCGCCGTCGAGGCTCGCGTCGTGAAGCACCACGTCCTTCAAATCGTCGCGCACCCATGGGGCGAGCCCCTTCACCGAGACCGCCTCGGGCAGGAGCACCGCGGCCGGGTCCGACCGCACGTCCGCCGCGAACCGCTCCCACAGGGCCCAGCCGCCCATGGCCGCCGCGCCCAGGACGACGAGCGTGCCCAGCCCGGCGCGTCGCGCCGCAATGAAGGCCCGCAGGCCCGTCACCGGCTCATCCGCCTCGGGGCGGCCTCGCTGCGTCACGTCACCAGACCTCGATCTGCGGCGACAGCTCGACCCCGAGCCGATCCCGCACCGCGGCCCGGACCTGCTCGACGAGGGCTCGAATGTCGTCGCTCGAGCAGTGCGGGCCCGCGACGACGTAGTTGGCATGCGGACCGTAGACCGCCGCGCCCCCGACCCGCAGGTCGCGGGCGCCCGCCTGGACGACGAGCGACTCGGCGGTGGTGCCGAGCGGATCCTTGAACATCATCGCCACGGTTCGCGTGCCGCCGGGCTGCTCGGCCCGCCCGACGATCCACTGGCGCTGCATCCGCTTGGTCAGCAGCTCGGCCCCCTCCTCCTCGAGGTCCAGACGACAGCCGAGCACGATGCAGTCGTCGAGGTTGCTCCACCGTGCCTGGAAGGCGACGTCCGGCGGGGATCGTCGCTCGACGGTGCCGTCGCCCAGCATGACCGTCACCTCGCGCACCCGCTGGCCGATGTCGCCCCCGCGGCCGCCGGCGTTTCCGACCAGCGCCCCACCCACCGTCCCGGGCACGTCGACGAGCGTCTCGAGGCCGGCGAGGCCGGCCTGCACCGCAGCCGACACCACGTGCACGAGCTTGGCGCCGGCCCCGGCGACGATGCTCGGCCGGCGCACGTCGATGCCGCAGAAGGCCGGTGCCGAGAGCCTCACGATCATGCCGGCGAATCCGGCGGTGGGCACGAGCACGTTCGAGCCGCCGCCGAGGATCCGCAGCGGCACCGCCTCCGCCTGGCAGCGGCTCACGATCCGGGCCAACGCGTCGGCATCCACCGGCTCGCAGAAGAAGGCGGCGTCGCCACCGACACCCAGCCAGGTGTGATGCGACAGTGGCTCGGCCCGCGAAACGGCCACGCCCAGGTCGTCGAACGGCGTTTCATCGCTCGCCGCCGCCGTCCGGCGCGGCGTCCGCCCGCTCTGCTTCATCGCTCGTGCTTCCAGTCGCGCTCGGGCTCGTGCAGTCCGTCACAGGATCGTGCGGTCCGGGACCGCACGACCACCGGGATTGTGCCGGAGCGGGGCCGCGCCCGTCCATTCCGCCGCCGAGCGATTCACGCGGCGTGCCGCCACGCATCGGCGAGGCCCGGGTCATGGGCCAGGCGCAGCCAGCCGTCGATCAGGGCCGCCAGCGGCACCCCCCGGTGGTCCGGCCCCCGGCCCCCAGCCGGACCGTCGAGCACCAGCACGCAGTCCCGGCTCCCGAGGCTCGACATGAGCCGGTCGATGCGTGCGTAGGCGGCCAGGGCGGTGGCATCGCAGTCCTCGTCCACCATGCTCGGAGGGGCCACGAGACATTCGTCACACCACCGCGACACCCGCCGCTCGAGTCCGCCCCGCCCCGCGACGGCCAGCGCGGTCGACTCGGCGGCGAGCAGCACGAGCCGGCCGGGTGTGAGCCGACGCAGTCCGCCGAGCGTCGAGGCGAGCGCGTGCCCGCTGCTGGCGGCGTCGACGAACACCGGCACATCCTGGCCGCGATCCAGCCGCTCCATCCGACCCGGCACCACGTCGGCCGCCTCGAGCGCATGGGCGAGTGCCCGCGGCTCGAGACCGTAGCGCAGGCCGACGGCGGCAGCCAGCAGCGCGTCGCGCGTGAACGACCGCAGCGGTGATGCGAGGGTGACCGGCACGGTGCGTCCACCCGTCGTCAGCATGAACGTCTGGCCGTCCCGACCGCGCTCGACGATGCGGCCGCGGACGTCGCATCGCGAGCGGAATCCCGCCGTCAGGCTCGTCGTCGCGGCCGCCCCGTCACTCGACCTGGCGGCGGCCCGACGGAGGAGCCTGTCGAGACGACCGTCACCATCCGCGACGAGGCACCCGTCGGGAGCGAGCACGTCGAGGATCCGCGACTTGATCCGGCGGTAGGCGCGGGCCGTGCCGTGCAGGTCGAGGTGGGCCCGGGCGACGTTGGTCACGACGACCGTGTCGCAGGCGACACCGGCGAGCGCGTGGCCGGCGAGCTGGCGACTCGACACCTCGAGCACCACGTGCGTGCAGCCCGAGTCGGCGAGTCGGGCGAGCGCCGCCGCAAGGCACGCCGGCTGCGCGAGGTCCGTCGCCGTCGGCTCGCTTCCCTCGGGGCCGAGGCAGCCCACGTCCGAGAGCATGCCCACCGTCCCGACCCCGTCCATGAGCGCCGCCGCGGCGAGCCAGGCGGTCGTCGTCTTGCCGCTCGTGCCGGTGACGGCGATCACGCGCAGGCGACGTGCCGGGTCGCCCGCGAGTGCGTGCGAGAGCCGCGCGTGCGTCCACGTGCTGTCTGGCACGACACAGAGCGGCACGCCCGACGTCGGCACGACGCGTTCGGCGATCACGCCGGAGACACCACGGGACACCGCCCGGGCGACGGCATCGTGGCCATCACCGCGCTCCGTGAGCCGGGCGACGAACACGTCCCCGGGCCTGCACCGGGAGGCGACGTCCGTGATGGCGGTCGTCGCGATGTCATCGCAGCCGATGAAGCGGGCCCGCGGCACGACCGCCGCGACGGACACCGTCCTGCCTGCGGTCGATCGCTCCCGATACCCCGAGTCGCCACCCCGCACCGTGTCTCGCATGTCGGCCTCCTGCCGGCGGCGACCACGGGGAGACCCGCGGGATCGCCTGTCTGATTCCGACCGCGTTCATCCATGAACACGGCCCCCGATCGATCGCGGATTGTCGATGGCACCGCGCGCCGGTCAAGATCGTCTTGCGAGGCGTCATGGCGGCACGCTCCACTCTGGGCACAGGGCCGGAACGCAGCCTGCCCCGTCTGCCAGAACCGCCCTGCCCGCGCACGATTCGCGCCCCGCGATGCACGTCGTCCCCGCCACCACCGCAGCCGATCGTCATCGTGCTCGACGAGCATGGTCCGTGGCGTGGGTTGGGGGGGCGCCGGGAATCGAACTGGCCTGGTGCCGCGAGGCGACGGCCGGGCTCGTGCGTGTCAGCGATGTCGCCGTCCCCGAGTCACCCGCACGCGACCCTGATGACGGCGCGCGGCCGCGAATCGATGTGCGGATGGATCCCGGCGGAGCGGCCGACGGTGGCTCGCCCACGGTCGTGGTGCTGGCGACCGACGCACCCGGTCGCTGGCGGATCGACGACGCGATCGTCCTGACGCGTCGCTGGCCGCTCGCCGTGATCGTGGCCGTCGCCACGACCCTCTCCGACGGACGCCGCCGCTCGGGTCCGCCACTGCCGGGCATCGAGGAGATCGCCTGGCACGAGTTTCCCGCGCGGCTCTGTGCCTGGCTTGCGGATCTCGATCTCGGCCTCCCGGGCGTCCTCGGCCTGCCAGCCGCAGCCCGGCGCGAGGACCGGCTGGTGCAGGCGGCCGATGCCGTGGCACGGTGGCGGGGGCGAGTGGTGCACCGTGTCAGCGTGGCGGCGGTCGATCGGCTCGGGGTCGAGGGGCTCGCGGATGGGGTCGCCGCCTTGGGGCATGGGATCGCGTCGCGCGTCTCCGGCAGGCCGCCCGTGGATGTCCCGAGCGACGTGGTGCTCTGGGAGGTCTCGGTCATCGACGCGGCCGTGCTCTCGTGGCTGCGGATGCTGGCATCGCAGCAGCCGGGACGACGGATCGTCCTCGTGGAGCCGTTTCCGCGGGGTGACGGCGTGCTCGCGGCGCTCCGAGCGGGCGCCGCCGCGGTCCTCGGGCGGCCGCTGGGGCTCGAGGCGCTCGCGGGCGCGCTCCTGATGCAGCCCGCACATGCGGCCCAGACCGCTCTTGGAGACCCTCGCGGCGCTCGCTAGCATCCCCGCCTTCGCCATCCTCCGAGCCGTCCCGCCGGGGCCGTGTCCTTGCGTCTCGCCCCTTCCCGAAGCCCGAGTGATGCCCGCCGCGGGGCCCCCGGCCTGCTCGTCGCCATGGCGTGCCTCATCGTGGGATGCGCACACCTCAGCGGCGTCGACGACGCGATTCGACAGCACGCGCTTCACGGTTTCGGCACCACCGCGGCCGGCCTGCCCAAGCGCACGGAGATCGTCGCCAGTCAGCTCGTCATCCACGCCGACTTTCCCCTGCCGGGCCAGCATCGACTCGTGCGGGAACTGGAGGCGCTGCGTGTCGACGTGAGCCAGACGCTCGGCCTGCCGATCTCGGACGAGCCGGTGAATCTCTACCTCTTCGAGACGCCGGCGCGCTACGAGGAATTCGTCGTCCGACAATTCCCGTCGTTTCCGGCACGGCGCGCGTTCTTCGTCGAGACCGATACGACGCTGTCGGTCTACGCCGCGTGGCAGGATCGTGTGGCGGAGGATCTCCGACACGAGACGACGCACGGCTACCTGCACGCGGTGGTCCCGGTGATTCCCCTCTGGCTCGACGAGGGGATCGCCGAGTTCTTCGAACTGCCCAAGCTGGAGGCCGGCCTCCATCGTGCCCACATCGCGCACCTCGCCGGGCGCCGCCTCGAAGGAACCTGGTGGCCCGACCTCGCCCGGCTCGAGGCGCTCGAGTCCGCCGCCGACTTGTCGCAGGACCACTACGCCGAGGCGTGGTGCTGGACCCACTGGCTGCTCTGCACGACCCCGGAGCGGCGGGCCGCGCTGCAGGACTACCTGACCGACCTGCGACGCGACAGTGCCACGGCGCCACTCTCCCAGCGGCTGCGCCACGCCCCGGGGCTGGGTGGCGACGCGGCGGCGGAGGTCGTGAAGCACCTCGAGGAATTGGCCGTGCGGACCGGTGCCCACTGACGGCGGCTGCGCGCCCCGTTCACGCGGGTTCGGCCCGGACGGGCCGCGCGAACATCGTGCCGTGGGTGACGGCCTCGTACCCCAGCTTCTCGAAGAGGCTCGACGCGGCGGCATTCGAGGCCGCGACGTGCGTCTCGACGACGGCCACGCCCTCCTGCGCGAGGTCGTGCATCGCCCGGGCGACGAGATAGCTGGCGAGCCCCTGCCGTCGTCGCGGCCCCTCGATGTCCACGTCGAGCAGGCCGGCGGCCGTGACCCCGAGGCAGGAGGCCAGTGGCTGCATGTCCCAGAACGTGGCCGTGCCGAGTGTCTCGCCGGCGAGGTTCGCGAGGACGTAGCGTCGCAGTGCGATGCCCGACGTCACCGCGGCCTCCCACCAGGAGCGGCGTGGCGGTTCATCGACGACGCTCAGCCGTGTGGCACGCTGGATGGCGACCTGCAGGCGGTTGACGGGCGGTCGGAACCGTCCGAGCGCGCGACGCAGCACGGCGATGCGGTCGGCGACCTCGTAGCCCGCCCGCTCGAAGACGGCCTGCATGGCCGGCGCGGTGTCCAGAATGCCGGGCACGTCGGAGCCACCGTACAAGCCGCGATAGAAGCCACCGAGCGCCGGACCGCCTCCGCCCAGCAACGTCCGGGCTCCGCGCGATCGCAGGTAGTCCTCGCAGCGGCTCACGAGGCCGGCCGCGATCCGTTCGTGCTCCTCGTGCGGGACGACCACCACGAGCATGGTGGTGCCGACGGACGTGTCGAGCGCGGAGCGGGCCGCGTTCGGCCCGAAGCCGGCGTGGGCGAAGCCCACGACACGGGTGCCGTCGACCGCGACGAGGAGTCCCTCGCGGTCGAAGTACGGCTTCGAGAAGACGCAGGCTTCGAGCAGTGCCGAGGTCATCGGCTGCACGGCCGCAGGGCCGAGGTCGGCACACCGCCACGTGTCCGCCAGGCGCGGCGGATCGTCATTCCGGAAGCAGCGGAACGCGATCATTCCGTCCGCCCCGCGGCGTGGCCGTGAGGGGAGGGGCGCACGAACAGCCGTCCATCCTCCTCACGAACCTCGTAGACCGCCTGGCGCACGGTCGCCGACACGAGGTGGCGCCCCGTCGCGACGTCGAACTGCCAGCCGTGCCAGGGACATGTGAGGACCGTGCCGCAGAGGCTGCCGGTGCCGAGTGGCCCACCCTGATGCGGGCAGAGGCCGTCGATGGCGTGATACGTGCCGCCGACGTTCGCGATCGCCACCATGCGGCCGTCGGCGAGACGCTCGATCGCCGTCCCGGGGGGACACTCGTCGGCCGCGGCGATGGGAATCCACTGGGACATGTGGGACTTGCGAAGCCCGCGCGGCACCCACGCGACGGCGGCACGTCGTCACGGCCGGCGACGGCAGGGAGGCGACGACACCGTCACGCATCAGGCCGCCGGACGCCTCACTGTAGCCTTGGCAGGCCGTACCCGCCACCGCCGATGCACCCACCAATACTGCGCCGGCTGCCGACGAACGGCCTCTTCCAGCAGCGTGGTGTACCACTGGGAGAGCGCGCGGAGATCGGCGGTCTCCGCGGCTCCCTGCGCGGGGTCGGCGATCCCCTCCACCCGCAGGTCGAAATCGAAGAGGCCCGCGCCACGGGTCGCCGAGCACACCATCACCGGTGCCTCGCTCGAGAGCGCGAAGACCCCGATCGCCTTGTGGACGCTCGCCGGCCGCCCGAAGAAGTCGACCATGCAGCCCTTCGGGCCGGCCGCCTGATCGCCGAGGAGCCCGATCGCCCCGTTCTCCTCGAGGACGAGGGCCACGTCCGGCGCACTCCCCTTCTTCGGCAGGATCCGCTGCCCGCGCGATTCGCGGAACTCGGTCACGAAGCGATCGAGGAGCGGATTGTCGAGCTCGCGAGCGACCGAGAAGATCCGGAACCCGAAGACGCCGAAGAGATAGGCCGCCAGCTCGAAGTTGCCGTAGTGTCCCGAGAGGATCACCTTCGGCCGCTCGAGCCAGAGAAACCGTACCATCTCCTCCATGCCGTGGATCCGCAGTGAGCGCCGCCACGTCGTCTTGTGGATGACGCGGTTGGCGTGGGCGATCTCGACCACCATCAGCAGGAGGTGCTCCCACATGCCCCGGGCGATCGCCAGACGCGCCGCGGGAGAAGCGTCGGGAAACGCCGTCTGCAGGTTTTCTCGCACGACCTCATGTCGGATGCGGACGCGGTGGGCGAGGAAGCCGCTGAGCCACCGGGCCCATCGCTCGCACGTGGAGCGCGGCAGCGACTGCACGACGCAGATGGCGACACGCACCGCCACGTAGGCGGCGACGTCGGCGACGCGGGTGGTGAGTGAGCGGCTTCGCACGATCGGCCCGCTGGTGCAGGGGCGGAGTGTGCCGCGCGACCGCCGTCGGGTGATAGGCCGATTTCCGCGGAAAAACCGTCCGTTCTCATCCCGTCGGGCGGGTGGTCAGCAGCACGAGCCCCACGCTCACGGCGTTGAAGAGCGCGTGCAGGAGCGTGCACCCGACGATCGATCCGGTCTGGAGCGCCATCCATCCGAGAACGATCCCGAGCACGAAGAGGGGCACCGGTGCCAGCCCCTGCCCCAGGTGGGCCGCCGCGAAGAGCCCGGCCGAGGCGACCACGGCACCGCCCCGCTGGGGCGTCGGCAGCCTCGACTCGAGCCAGCCCTGCAGGATTCTCCGGAAGAAGAGCTCCTCTGCGATCGGCGCGGCGACGACGGCCGACACGATGACGACGGCGAGCGTGAGTCCGCTCCGGTCGGCCAGCAGAAGATCGACGATCGGGTGTTCGTAGGGCACGATCCGGTCGAGCACCGTCGCGAGTCCGAGCAGCGGTGCCACGACGAGGGCGAGGCCCCCCACTCCAAGCCGCAGGTCGTCGCGCCACGAGGCCGAGTCCCAGCCCAACGCGTGGCGGTCGGCGCCACGCAGGTGGAGATGCCAGATGGCGAAGAGCGTCGTGCCGGCCAGTGCCGCGAGGTTGGCGATGAGCACCGTCACGACCGTGGGGGCGGGCGGCAGGCACGCTCCGGCGACGGATGCGGCCGCGAGATACGCCACGCCCACGACCGCGACATCGATGCCACGCCACGGCACGTCGGCATGGGGACGGTAGGCCACCACCGGCACACCGGCGCGCAGCCGCGCGATGACGCGGGCGACCATGATGAGGCTTGCCCCCACGGCCACGATGCCGAGCCCCACCCAGAACGGCGCGGTCGGGGCGACGGTCGGCACAGGATCGACCGCGACGGTCTCGTTGGCGACGGCGTCGAACTGCATCGCAATCGCTCGGCCTTCAGGTCGCGTGGGTGGAGTCGCCTGCGCCGTCACGAAGGAGCGCGCGGGCTGCGACGACGTACTCGACTCCTGACCAGGCCGTGGCGACGACGGCGGCCCATGCCGTCCACGCCGCCACCTCCGCCGTGGCGAACCACTGCGGCAGCAGATCGCCCACGCCCGCCCGCTCCGCAAGCACCAGTGCGATCGCGACGCACTGCAGCACCATCTTGAGCTTTCCCGCCGGCCCGGCCGAAAAGTCCCGGCCGCTGCGCTCCATCTCCGCACGGATCGCCGTCACGACCAGTTCACGCACGACGATGACGACGGCCATCCAGGGCCGGATCGGTCCGTCCGCGGCCGTGACGAGGATGGCCGCACCACAGACGAGCACCTTGTCCACGAGCGGGTCGAAGATGCGGCCCACACGGCTCACCTGTCCGAATCGCCTGGCATACCAGCCGTCGATCCAGTCGGTGGAGGCGGCGATCACGAATCCGACGAACGCAGCGAGGTGGGCCTCCCGCTCGATCATCACGAAGACCGCGATCGCGAGGACCAGCCGCGCGAGTGACAGCACGTTCGGCACGGTCCAGACGCGATCGATGCTGGCCGTCACGTGCATCCCCCTTCGAGGCCGGGCCCCCGTGTGCATCCGAGCAGCGGGCCGGTGACCGGGCTCACGATGCGACGATGCCCGCGAGGTCATAGCCGGCGGCCGCGACGATTTCCACGGGCACGATCCGGCCGGTGAGGGATCGGCCCGGGCCGGTCCCGGGGGCCGTGACATAGACCGTGCAGTCGATGTCGGGGGCGTCGGCCTTCGACCGACCCAGCCAGACGTCGTCCCGCTCGCCGCTCGGCCCGTCGATGATGACGTCGAGCGTCCGGCCCACCTGCCGGCGGGCATGCTCGTGGGCGATGCCCTGTTGCACGGCCATCAGTTCGTCACGGCGTGCCATCCGCTCGTCCTCGGGGAGATGGCCGTCGAGGCGGGCGGCCGGCGTGTCGTGCTCGAGGGAGTAGGCGAACACGCCGAGCCGCTCGAACCGCCACCGCCGGACGAAGTCGAGCAGTTCCTCGAACTGGCCGCGGGTCTCACCCGGAAACCCGGTGATGAAGGTGGTGCGCAGCACGAGGTCGGGAATCGATTCGCGCAGCGTGCCGAGAAGCTCCTCCGTGGCCGCACGGTTGACGCGGCGCTGCATGCGCTTGAGCACCTGATCGCTCGCGTGCTGCAGCGGCAGGTCGAGGTACGGCACGATCCTGTCGCTGCCGGCGATCGTCGCGACGAGCCGCTCGGTGAAGTGGATCGGGTAGAGGTACATGAGCCGGATCCACTCGATGCCGTCGATCCGCTCGAGCTCCCCGAGCAGTTCGACCAGCCTCGGCTCGCCGTCGATGTCGATCCCGTAGTAGGTGGTGTCCTGGGCGACGATGACGAGCTCGCGCACGCCGTCGGCGGCGAGTTCCCGTGCCTCGCGGACGACCTCCGTCATCGGCTTGCTCGCATGCCTGCCGCGCATGCGTGGAATCGAGCAGAAGGTGCACGTTCGATCGCAGCCCTCGGAGATCTTGAGATAGGCCACGTGGCGCGGCGTCACCCGCATGCGTCCGGAGTCGTCGAGGGCCCGCGCCGGAGCCGGGCGGAAGACGCCGCGCTGCTCGCCGAGCCCGCCGATGAGCCGTTCGGCGGCGCGGGCCACCTCGTCGCGCGAGAAGACGCCGATCGCGGCATCGATGCCCGGCCGCTCGGCGAGCAGGGCCTCCTTCTGACGCTCGGCGAGGCAGCCGGCGACGATCACGCCGCGGGTGGCGCCCGACCGCTTGAGCGCGAGCATCTCGTCGATCACCCCGTACGATTCCTGCCGCGACGCCTCGAGGAACGCGCACGTGTTCACGATCACGAGGTCGGCGCCCCGCGGCTCCGCGACGAACTGCCAGCCATCGTCCCGCAGGAGGCCGAGCATGCGCTCGCTGTCGACGAGGTTCTTCGGGCAGCCGAGGCTGACGAGGGCGAACGTACCGCGTCGGGAGGCCGGGTCGCCCCCGATCGGCACGGCGAGCGGGGCCGCGACGCCGCAGGCCGTCGAGGTGGCGGCATCGACGATGGGGAGCGTTTTGAGCATGCCGGTGGGTCGGGACGGGGATGGCGGAACGTGGGGATGGCGGTCGGGCG
>DNLZ01000117.1:0-2694 GCA_003488325.1 Planctomycetaceae bacterium | reverse complement strand
ATGGCGGTCGGGCGGGACGTGGCGCTGGCGACCCGACCGGTCAGTGGGCGACGGCGCCGTGCTCCCGTTCCGCGATCAGGCGGTCGAGTTCCTCGCGCAGCCGGGGCAGGATCGCGTCGTAGGGGAACGCACCGAGCTCGCGGCTCCGCTTCTTCAGGTTGACGTGCGTCGGGCCGCACCAGAGGCCGAGGTCGGCATCGTCGGTCTCGCCGGGCCCGTTGACGCGGCAGCCCATCACCGCGATCGTGATCGCGTGATCGGCCGCGTACGCGGTCATCGCCTTGACCTGCTTCGCGAGTTCGATGAAGGCCTCGTTCTCGACCCGCGAGCAGCTCGGGCAGGAGATGATGTTGAGGGACGACAGGCCGTAGTCGACCACGCTGCGCACCCGCCCCGCGGCGATGTCGCCGAGGATCGCGTTGGCCGCCTCGATCTCCTGGGGCTTGTCGGCGTTGGGCACGGTGAGCGACACCCGCACGGTGTCGCCGATCCCGCGGGAGATGAGCTGCTCGAAGGCGATGCGGGTCTTGATGATGCCGTCCGGCGGCATGCCCGCCTCGGTCACGCCGAGGTGCAGCGGCACGTCGGGCCGCTCGGCGGCAAACCGCCGATTGACCTCGATCACCTTCTGCGGATCGGAGTCCTTGAGTGACACGCAGTAGCGGGTGAACCCGATCGCGTCGAGGAGCTCACAGTGCTCGAGGGCGCTCGCGAGCATCGGGCCGAGCGAGTCGTCCTCGGCGAACTGCTCCTTTTTCGCCGGGTCGACGCTTCCGCAATTCACGCCGACACGCAGCGCGCAGTCGTGCGTCGCGGCGATGCCGGCGATGTAGCGCACCTTCTCCTGCCAGGGCTTGTCGCGTTCGTGGTGGTAGAGGTGGCCCGGGTTGTACCGCAGCTTGTCGACGTGCGGGGCGACGTCGGCGGCGAGGCGGTAGTTTTCCTGGAGGTCGATCGCGAGGTTCGCCCGCGTCCCGGCGCGGATCGCCGGGAGCGCCGCGGCGTCGTGCCTGGAGTCGACGGCGATCCGCACGACCGCCGCGCCGGCGGCGTGCAGCGCGTTGACCTGTTCGAGCGTCGCGGCGACGTCCTGGGTGTGCGTCGCCGTCATGCTCTGCGGGGCGATCGGATGACCGGCCCCGATCGTGACCGATCCGATCCGCACCGGCCGGGTAGGATTCCGCTTGATGTCGACCACGGTGGCACCAGACCTGGGGGTGGCGGGACGATCGCTTCCGAGACGCCTCCGCGGCATGTCACGATAGCAGAGACCGGACGAGTTGGCCGCCGCGCGTCGCGGTGGCGGTCACGTCCCGACCCCAGCCCCTATTTCACCCGGATGGCCCGCTCGTCGCACCGACGACGCGAGCCCTGCGGGCGGGCAGGAGCCAGATGCCGATGCGTTACGACCCGACCCTCCATATCGTCCTCCACGAGCCCGAAATTCCGCCGAATGCCGGCAACGTCGGCCGCACCTGCGTCGCCATCGCCGCGAAGATGTGGCTCGTGCGTCCGCTCGGGTTCCAGCTCGACGACTACTACCTGCGGCGGGCGGGGCTCGACTACTGGGACGAACTCGAGTGGGAGGTGGTCGATACGTGGGGCGCTCTGCAATCCCGCCTCACCGAGTCGCTGGCTGGTGCGATGTGGCTCTTTTCCGCACGAGCCTCGCGGCCCTACACGGAGGTCGCCTATGCACGCGGTGACGTTCTCGTCTTCGGCAAGGAGTCGGCGGGCCTGCCACGCGAGATCACGTCCGCCCACGCCGATCGCCTGCTCACGATCCCGTCGCGTCCCGAGGTTCGCAGCCTCAACGTCGCCAACTGCGCGGCGATCGTCGCCTACGAGGCGGTGCGGCAGTGGGGCCGGGGCGTGTGAGAACGCATGGTCGCTGCCACGCGAGCCCCTTCAGTCGGCCAGGTCCTGGTAGAGCGGCAGGTGGCGGTAGTAGACCTCGAGCATCCACGTGCAGAAGCAGGTCGTGAAGAGCCGCCCGCCGATGTGCCCCCACTTGTCGAGCCCGGGGTCCCACGAGCCGGCCTGCGGACCGGAGGGCACCTGCGCCGACGGCAGCACGTCACGCAGGGCTGCGTTCCACCGTTGCCATGGCTCCCCGCCGGCATGGTGGACGACCTGCGTGATGTAATACCACGCATAGACATCCTTCTCGACGGGCGTCTCCTCGAGCCGCATCGCGCGGCTCGGCCACGCGATGGCGTTCGTCGCGAGCAGGTGCTCGATTCCGGCGACGAGCCGCGGCTCACGACGGGGCCAGCCAAAGTACTGCCGGCAGAGCAGCCCCTCGGCCGACACGGCCGCCGTCACCGGCCCGGGCGGTCGGAGTGGCGTCTCGAAGCGGTAGCCATATTGACTGCCGTCGGCGACCGCCACGCTGTTCACGAACTCCTCGAAGCGTGTCCACGTTGCCGGCGGCACCTCGATGCCGGCCATCTCGGCGCTCTTGAGTGCCATCAGATACCAGCCCGTCACCGACATGTCGCCGGGCTTGCCCGGGTCGTACCGCCAGCCACCGTTCGGCCCCTGCGCGGCGATCGCGTAGTCGACGGCGCGACGGGCCGGCTCGGCGAAGCGACGTTCCTTGGTCATGCCGTAGAGTTCGCAGAGCGCGATGGTCGCCTGGGCGTGGGCATAAAGCTTGTGATGCTCCGGGATCGGGGGGATGTCGAAACGCCC
>DNLZ01000116.1:6630-22686 GCA_003488325.1 Planctomycetaceae bacterium | reverse complement strand
GCCGGGCGTCGCGGACGAGTCCACGAACCGCGGCTCGACGAGGGGCTGGGTCGGCGTGTCGCTGTACTGAAGGTTTTGGAACAGCGGCCGGCCGAACGGATTGACCGGCTGCTCGGGGACCTTCGCGAGGATCGTGCCGTCCCGCTCGACCACGAACCCGGCCAGGCCGCTCTCGGGATCGGCCTCCGCCTCCCAGACGAGCTCCTGCCTGCCCGCGGCATCGGACCTCAGCCGCACGCGACGTGGTGCCGGTGGAGGCGTCGTGTCGGCCACCGCGGTGTCGGCCACGTACTGCATCCACTTGCGGGCGATCTCCTCGTTCGGGAGCCACGCCGATTCGAGCGGGGTGCTCGACGACGACGCCGGCGTGGCCTCGCCGCCCGTGATCGGCCCGAGCCAGGCGTCCGAGGTCGGCATCGGTCGCAGGGCCGCACCGGGCTCGGGTGGCAGCCGCGCCGTGAGGCACGCGTCGAGCCAGGGGATGGCGAGGTAGCGCTGGTTGCCGCACTCGTGCGCCGACAGCGGATCGACGGCGACTCCCACCAGCCCGCCCTTCGCGCGAATCGCCTTGAAAAACCTCTCGTTGGCCGGCCACACGCCCGCGAACCGGCCGTCCTTCACCGTCACGCCCTCCTTGGTGCCGGGATTGCACATGATCGGCACGCCGAGCGCCGGGTCCGGAAGCACGTGCGGCCTGATGCGCGTGGAGGCCGGATCGGCCTCGAGCAACGGCACGCCCGAGCGGAGCCATGCCGCCGCGACGCGCTCGGGGTGGAGCATCACCATGCCGCCGCACCAGTGGCCGCCACCGCTGTGTCCCCAGAGCGCCCAGGGGACGGTGGCGAGCTCGGGATGCCCCGAGGCCGCGCCGAGATCGGCGAGCGCCTGCTGCAGCCGTGCCGCCGAGCCGTTGCGCGGATCGCACCACATCTGACACTCCGCCTTGTCGGGCTGCTCGTACGCCGGAGCGAGCAGGGCACAGCCGTGCCGCCTGGCCAGCGCCTGCCAGTGGAGGTCATAGGCACCGGTCAGCCCCGACTTGCACGACCCCTCACCGCAGCCGTGCTGATGAATGACGACGCCACGAAGCATCGTCACGCCCGGCGGGATCCAGATGGTGTGGTTGACCGGATAGACGAGCTCGCCCGGCTGCGTGCCGGCTTCGTACCGCACGCGGTAGTAGGGCGGTTCCGCGGCTGGAAACACGTCGTACGGCGGCACCTGCGCGACCGCGACCGCCCCGTCGGCGAGCATGGCGAGGGCGGCGATGAGAAGAACGGCACGCTCGAGCTTGGTCGGCATGGCTGCAATCCCGGCGAACGCTGAGGGAGGCCGCGAGGCACTCGCCCCGCGGTCAGGATGGGCCCACAGCCTACCGGCTCCACGCACCGCATGGTTGGCCCCGCCTGGCGCCGGGCGTATTCTCAGCGCCCTCATGATCGCACTGCCCCAGCTCGTCGCGCGATGGACGATGGTCGGCGGCGGCGTCCTCGCGATGCTCGCCATCGCCACGCGCGTGCAGGCGGACGAGGCGTCCGGCCCGTTCGGGGTCGACGTCACGGTCGGCGAGATGGTGCCGATGCGGGACGGCGTCCGACTGGCGACCGATCTCTACCGGCCCGTGGGTCCCGACTCCTCCGCGGGCACACCGGTCATCCTGATCCGCACGCCATACGGCACGGGCGACGGCAGGTCCCCGGACGGTCTGTTCTTCGCCTCTCATGGCTACTCGGTCGTGATCCAGGACACGCGAGGCCGACATCGGTCGGAGGGCACGTGGCGTTGGCTGCTCGACGACGGTCCCGACGGGGTGGACACGGCGGACTGGATCGCCGCGCAGCCCTGGAGCAACGGCCGCATCGGCATGATGGGCACCAGCTACGTCGGCGGCACGCAGCACGCCCTGGCCATGGCGGGCTCGCCGCACCTCCAGACGGTGATCCCCGTCGATGCGGTGTCGAACATGGGCCGCCAGAGCATGCGGAACGCGGGGGCCTTCGAGCTGCGATTCTGGAACTGGATCGTCATGAACGCGGCGCAGGGGAGCACGGCCGCGAGGGATCCGGCCCGTGCCGCGGCGCTCGAGGAGATGGCGGCGAACCGGCTCGGCTACCTCGCGCACCTGCCCCTCCGACCCGGCACGACGCCGCTGAAGTTCGCCCCCGAATACGAGTCGTGGATTGTGGAGTCGATGCGCCACGGGGCCAACGATGCCTACTGGCGACAGAACGCGATCGTCGATCATCCCGAGGACTACCCCGACATTCCCGTCTACCTCGTGGGCGGCTGGTACGACTCGTGGGCGGGCAACACGACGGCCAACTACCGCGCACTCGCCCCGCGGCTGCGGAGCGACGTCTACCTGATCATGGGGCCGTGGATCCACGGCCAGCAGGGTGCGTCGCGGCACGGACAGGTCTCGTTCGGACCCGATGCGGCGATCGCCGAGCCGCGCACCTGGCGGCTGCGCTGGTTCGATCGCTGGCTCCGCGACGACACGAGCGTGGTCGGCCGCGAGGCCCCGTTCCGCTCGAGGGTGCGGATCTTCGTGATGGGGACCGGCAGCGGCCGCCGCGGCGAGGATGGACTGATCGACCACGGGGGCTTCTGGCGCGACGAGGATGCGTGGCCGCCACGGCGCGCCGTCCCCACGCCCTTCTACGTCCACGCGGACGGCACGCTCGGCCGGGAGCCGCCGGTGGTCGAGCCGGGCGGGCGGGACGCCGCCACGAGCTACACGTTCGATCCACGCGACCCGGTGCCGACCATCGGCGGATGCATCTCCTCCGGCAACGACATCATGCTGCAGGGCGCGTGGGATCAGAGGGGCGGGCCGCACGTCTGGAACCTGCGTGAGCCGATCCCGCTCTCGGCCCGGAACGACGTGCTCGTGTTCCAGACGGAGCCCCTGGAGCAGGACGTCGAGGTGACGGGGGAACTCGAGGTGCGGCTCTGGGTGTCGTCGTCGGCCGTCGACACCGACTTCACCGCGAAGCTCGTCGACGTGCATCCGCCCACCCCCGACCTGCCCGGCGGCTTCGACATGAACGTCACCGACGGCATCGTGCGGGCCCGTTACCGCGACTCGCTCGCCTCGGAGACGTTGATGGAGCCGGGTCGCATCTACCCCGTGACGGTGCTCCTCTACCCCACGGCGAACGTCTTCAGGAAAGGTCATCGCATCCGAGTCGATCTCTCGAGCAGCAACTTCCCGCGGTTCGACGTCAATCCGAACACGGGCGAGCCCCTCGCCCGGCATCGTCGCATGCAGACGGCCGTGAACACGATCCATCACGACCGCACCCACCCGTCGCACATCCTGCTGCCCGTCGTGCCGCATGCCGAACGCGGCGCGCGATGACCGGCGGCCGCTCAGGCGGGGAGGGCCCGCCGCAGGAAGCGCACGACGTTGCCGTGGAAGATGCCCTCGATGTCGGCGTCGGAATACCCCCGGGCGGCGAGGAGGCCCGAGAGGGACTGGAGGTCGGCGATGCTGTCGAGGTCGAGCGGCGTCTGCTCGGTCCCGAAGCCGCCGTCGAGATCGCTGCCGATGCCGACGTGACGGGCGCTCCCCGCCAGCTGGCAGATGTGGTCGATGTGGTCACAGATCCGTTCGATCCGCAGGCCGAAGTCCTGGGGCTTCGACCGCAGGTGCGTCCAGCCGTGCACCATCATGATCGCGTCGAACGCCATGCCGATGACGGCGTCGCGGGCGAGCAGTTCCTTGATCTGCGCGTCGGTGAACTGCCGGTTCCAGTTGGCGAGTGAGCGGCAGTTCGAGTGGCTCGCCCAGATCGGACCCGAGAACCGCTCGAGCGCGTCGGAGAGCCCGGCGTCGGAGAGGTGCGTGACGTCGAGGATGATGCCGAGCCGTTCCATCTCCGCGAGCAGTTCCCGGCCGCGCGGCGTGAGCGGGCCCTCGGCATCGGTGCCCATCCCGTGCACGCCGGGTCCGTAGTGCACCGGGCCGAGCGCCCGCAGGCCTTCGGCATACGACTGCTCGAGGTGGCGGGGCGTCACGATCGAATCGGCCCCCTCGAGGCTCAGCACGTAGCCGATCGGCAGCGGCACCCCGTCGTCGTCCGTGCCTCCGGGGCTCGCCTGCCAGCGGCCGAGCCAGTGATCGAGCGCGCCTCGGTCGCGGATCTGCACGAGCTCGCCGCACGCCTCCATCTCGCGGTACCACGCGAGCTGGCCCCACGTCTGGGCGCGGGCCTGCGCGGGACTGAACCAGCCGGGCATCCGCGAGAAGGGATCGACCGCGCGGGCGATCTGGGTGGCGACACAGAGCCCCACCCGCCCGCGCCGCATCTCGGGAAAGCAGACGGTGTTGCGCGTGCGGAAGACCTGGTCGTTCATGCCGAGCTCGCGCCGGCGGATCTTCTCCTGGGTCCAGCGCAGGTCACGGTTGAAGTCGATCGCGTTGTAGGAGAGATCGAGGTGGATGTCGAAGAGGAGGCGTGGCGTGGCGGACATGACGGATGCTCCGTGGCCGGTCGAACGTGGGCCCATCCTACCGGGCGAAGGAGCCCGTTGGCGTCCGCCGCGCGGCGCGCGGGGCTGCCGAGGCCCCCGGCGGAAACGCCCCGCACCCTCAGATGCTGATGCGGCGCGTGCGGGCCTGCACCCGCCAGCGGTCGACCGCGCGTCGGTCGCGCACGACGACCGCCTCGTCGTGCAGCGCGACGGTCGGGCAGACGTGGCGGGGCACCGCATACACCACGTCGCCGACGGCATAGCCTCCGGCCTGCGGCGTCTCGACGACGAGGTGCTCCTCGCTGTGGATCGGGAACGACGCGACCTGGAGCCCCATGATCGAGAGGCGTGGATGGGGCATCTCGCTGGCGACCGCCTTGTGGCCCAGATCGAGACACAGCCGGCCGTCGCCCGGCTTGCTCACCACGCGGGCGAGCAGCACGGCCGCCGGCAGGAAGTCGAGATCGGGCGAGATCTCCGCCTGCCCGGCATCCCAGAGCACCGTCGTCCCCGCCCCAACTTCCACGTCATCGCGGGCGGCGAGGATCGCGAAGGTCGGCGTGCCGGAGACCACCGTCCGCGGCACCGCGAGCCCGGCGGCGCGCAGCTCGGACCGCAGGGACCAGACCGGTGTGAAGGCGGCCTCGGTGGCGGCCACCAGCCGCCCGTGGTCGGCGTCCCGGAGATGCCCGTCGTAGGCGTGCAGGCCGCCGGCCGAGAGGTGCGGTGCGGCGGCGATCCGCCGGTACAGCGCCGCCGCGTCGGCACCGGGGCGAATGCCGGTGCGGCCGAATCCGACATCGAGGTCGAGGAGCACGTCGAGCGTCACGTCCGCGGCGGTCGCCGCGGCGGCCAGGCAGTCGATCCCCTCGGCGCTGTCGGTGATCGCACGGAACGTCGTCCGCGGGTGCGTGGCGGCGAGCCGTGCCAGCCGCCGCGCCGCAGGGCCGACGACGGGGTAGGCGAGGAGCACGTCGAGGCCGCCGGCCGCGGCGGTCATCTCCGCCTCCGCGATCGTCGCCACCTTGAACTTCGTGATGCCCCGTTCGATCTCCATCCGGATCACGTCGGGCATCTTGTGCGTCTTGACGTGCGGCCGCAGCCGTTCCGCGCCTCCCGCGGCGGTGATCATGCGGCCGATGTTGTCCGCGATCCGGTCGGGATAGACGAGCAGGGCAGGAGAGGCGACCTCGTCCTCGTTCGCGATGCGGTACCAGTCGTCGGGCATGCCGGGCCTCGCGTGGCATGGGGAGGCCGTACACTGACGGCCCCCGGGGAGCATACGCCCTCGTGACACGGCACCGCATCCGCGGGCCGTCTCACCCGGGGATCGACAGCGCGCGACAGGTTGACCATGCCCCGCGTCGGCATCATCGCACTGCTCCACGAGTCGAACACGTTCGTGGCGGGCGCGACGACGCTCGGCGACTTCCGCCGCGACCTGCTCCTCACGGGCGACGCCGTGCGGGAGGCACTGGCCGACACGCATCACGAGGTGGCCGGGTTCTTCGCCGGTCTGGCCGAGGCCGGGATCGAGGCCGTGCCGATCCTCGCGGCGCGGGCCCTGCCGGCGGGACCGATCGACGCCGCGTCGTTCGACGCGCTTGTCACGATGGTGCGCGAGGGACTGGCCCGGGCCGGGCGTCTCGACGGGCTGCTCGTCGCGCCCCATGGGGCGACGGTGAGCGAGCGCGAGCCGGACGCGGACGGGGCGTGGCTCGCCGAGGTCCGGCGCGTCGTCGGTGCGATCCCGGTGATCGGCACGATCGATGCGCATGCCAATCTCTCTCCGGCGATGGTCGCAGCCACCGACGCGCTCGTCGCCTACCGCACCAACCCCCACCTCGATCAGCGGGATCGGGGACTCGAGGCGGCACGCCTCATGGCGCTCACGCTCGCCGGCGTCGTGAAGCCCGTGCAGGCGGCGGTCCTTCCCCCCCTCGCGATCACCATCGAGTGCCAGGATCCCGATTCCGCCGCCCTCGCCCCGCACTACGCGGCGGCCACGCGGCTGCGCGAGCCGTTCGAGCGGCTGCTCGCGAAGTCGCGTTCCACCTCCCTCGCCCCTGCGGCGCCGACCGACGTCCCTCCGGGATGCGTTCTGTCGACGAGCATCGTCCTCGGCTTTCCCTACGCCGACGTCGCCGAGATGGGCTCGGCGGTGATCGTCGTGACCAACGGGGATGCCGCGGCCGCCGAGCGGCACGCGCGATCGATCGCCGACGCGCTCTGGCAGGGCCGGCACGCGTTCGCGCCGGCCCTCCTCTCGATCGACACGGCCCTCGATCGCGCCTGCCGCCTCGCCCCGCCCGTCTGCCTGCTCGACATGGGTGACAACGTCGGCGGCGGATCGCCCGCCGACGGCACGGCGCTCGCCCGCGCGCTCCACGGTCGCGGCATCCCCGGCGGCTTCGCGTGCCTCCACGACCCCGGGGCGGTCGCGCGGGCCGCGGCCGTCGGCGCTGGGGGAGACGTCGAGATGACCGTGGGTGGGCGGAGCCCCGAGTGGGCCGGAGACGCGGGCTGCGAGCCCATCTCCGGCCGGTGGCGGGTGCTTGCCCTGACGGACGGCCGCTTCACGGAGCCGCGTCCGCGGCACGGCGGCATCGCCGTCTTCGATCAGGGACCGACGGCCGTGCTCGAGTCGTCCGGTCTCACGGTCATGGTCACCTCGCGTCGCATGGCGCCCTTCAGCCTCGGGCAGATCCGTCACGCGGGGCTCGACCCCGGCGCGTTCCGCTTCCTCGTCGCCAAGGGCGTGCACGCGCCGGTGGCCGCCTACGGCGAGGTCTGCACGAGCTTCGTCCGCGTCGACACGCCCGGCCCGACATCCGCCGATCTGTCCCGGTTCTCGTATCGCCATCGTCGCCGACCGCTCTTCCCCTGGGAGGACGCGCACGAGCGGAATCCCGACGTGCCGACGGATCGCGCGCCGGGAACATCGCCTCCCGGAACCGGTGCGGACGCGACGGCGCACCCCGTCGGCACGTTCGACGCGCCGCGATCGGTGGCGCTGCTCGAGCGGTCACGGCGGTCGCTCGCGATGGGCGTGGCCAGCGGCATGCGCCGCGCGGGCGGCCCGACGCCGCTCTTCTTCGAGCGTGGCGAAGGGCCGTACTTCATCGACGTCGACGGCCACCGTCTTCTCGATTACACGCTCGCCTGGGGCCCGCTCATCCTCGGCAACGCGCATCCGGCGCTCGTCGAGGCGGTGACGGCCCAGCTCGGCCGTGGCTTCGCCTTCGGCGCCCAGCACGAGGGGGAGATCGAGCTCGCCGAACTGATGACCGCCGTCCTGCCGGGCGTCGACCGTGTGATCGTCTCGAACACCGGTTCCGAGGCGGTGCAGGCGGCCCTCCGTCTGGCCCGCGCGTTCACCGGCCGCGACCTCGTCGTCAAGTTCGAGGGGCACTACCACGGCTGGTTCAACAACGTGCTCGTGAGCTACCGGCCGAAGTCCGGTGACCCGATCGAGCCGCTGGCGACCTGTGGCGGCCAGCCGCGGCACGAGTTCGCCGACACGCTCGTGCTGCCGTGGAACGACGGAGCGGCGCTCGCGGACGCATTCGCGCGGCACGGCGACCGGATCGCCGCGGTGCTCACCGAGCCGCTGCTCGCCAACAGCGGGTCCGTCGAGCCGGCATCCGGCTACCTGCAGGCCGTCATCGATCTCTGCCGCCGGCATGGCGCGGTGTCGATCTTCGACGAGGTGATCACCGGCTTCCGGCTCGCCCTCGGCGGTGCCCGGGAGCACGACGACCTGCGGCCCGATCTCTCCGTCTACGCCAAGGCCCTGGCGGGCGGCTTCGCGGTGTCGGCCGTCGGCGGGCGCCGCGAGCTCTTCGACGTCCTCGACGACGGGCGCACGATCCATGCCGGCACCTACAACGGCAACCCGATCAACCTGGCCGCCGCCGTCGCCACCATCCGCACGCTCGCGCTCCCGGGCACCTTCCCGCGGATGCACGCCCATGGCCGCGCCCTGCGCGCCCACATCGAATCCGCGGCCTCCGCCCGCGGCATCGCGCTGGTGACGTCGGGCTCGGGCACCGTGTTCAGCGTCCACTTCGGCCTCGAGCGGCCGCCGCGTGACTACCGCGACACGCTGCGGGCCGACGCCTCGCGCTACGCCCGCTTCCGCGAGCATCTGCTCGCCCGGGGCGTGCTCGTGCTGCCCGACGGCCGGTGGTACGTCGGCGCCGTGCACGGCGCCGCGGAGCTCGACCGTACGACCGCGGCGATCGACGGCGCCATGGCGGCGCTCGAGTGACCGACGGCTCTTCGAGGCGACGAGGGTGACGACATGCACGTCGACGTGAACGGTCCGCCGGAACGCCCCACCGGCGTGCGGCACGGCATGGTGCTCCTGGCGATGTTCGTCGCCGTGCTCCTCTATCTCGACCGTGTCTGCCTGAGCACCGCGGCCACCGTCGTGCAGCGCGATCTCGGCATCGGCGGGCCCGAGATGGACTGGGTGCTCAGCGCGTTCTTCTGGACGTACGCGCTGGCGCAGCTGCCCGCCGGATGGATCGGCGACCGCTACGGGGCGCGGTGGACGCTCGCGGCCTACGTGCTCCTCTGGTCCGCGACGACGGGCCTCATGGGTCTGGCTCGGGGCGTGACCGCGCTGGTCGTGCTCCGGCTCGGCTGCGGACTCTTCGAGGCGGGCGCGTATCCGGTCGCCGCGGGGATCGTGGGCCGCTGGGTGCCCTACCGCTCCCGCGGCATCGCCAGTGCGATCGTGGCCGTGGGCGGCCGGCTCGGCGGCGCGATCGCGCCGGTGCTGACCGTATGGCTCATGCTGGTGGCGACACACGGGATCGTCGCCGCCTCGAAAGGCGGCGCGGAGCCCGGCCCCGGCTCCTGGCGGCTGCCGATGATCGCCTACGGGCTCGTCGGCGTCGCCGTGGCGGCGATCTTCGCGTGGCGCTTCCGCGACTGGCCGCAGGATCATCCCGCCGTGAACGCGGCGGAAGTGACGCTCATCCAGGACGGGGCCGCCCCGGCGCAGCGGGCCGCGGCCGCCGCCGTACCCCCGGTCGCCGCGCTCTGCCGGCATGGCGGGCTGTGGCTCTGCTCGTTCGTGCAGTTCGCTGCCAACCTCGGCTGGGCGTTCATCGTCACGAAGATGCCCGCCTACCTCGCGGAGGTGCACGGCGCATCGGCCGCGCAGCAGGGCTGGCTCCAGAGCCTGCCTCTGGCCGCCGGCGTGCTCGGGCTCTTCGTCGGCGGTCGCTTCACCGACAGCGCCGCGCGGCGCTTCGGGCCACGGTGGGGCCGCTCCGCCGCGATGGCCGTCTCACGTCTCGCGGTGGCGGGCGCCTTCGCCGCGGTCCTCCTCGTGCGCGATCCGGTGGCGGCGGCGGTGTGCCTGTCGGTGATCGGCTTCGCCACCGACCTGGGGACTCCGGCGATGTGGGCGTTCGGCCAGGACATCGGCGGCCGCAATGTCGGGGCCGTCGTGGGGTGGGCCAACATGTGGGGCAACATCGGGGCGGCCGTCTCGCCGCTCGTCTTCGGCTTCCTGTCGCGCTCCTTCGGTGCCGACGTCGCGGCGGGCTGGCAGGCCGCCTTCGTGGCCTGCGCCCTGGTGCAACTCCTCGCGGCGGTCGCCGCCGCCTTCATCAGTTCGAGCCGCCCCCTCGAGCCCGACACCGCGGCGCGCTGAGTGGGCCGATCGCCGCGTGCGCCCTCAGCCGTTCGCGGCTCCGACGAGCGTGCGCCGCGCGACGCTCCACCAGCCGGGCCGCGCGAGAGCGTGATACGGCGAGTCGGCCGGCAGCACCGCCGCGAGGTGCTCGTGGGCCGCCTGCAGGTTGTGGTAGGGGAGCGACGGAAAGAGGTGGTGCAGCGCGTGGAAGCGGATCGAGAAGGGAAAGAGCAGGAGCGTGAGCGGGTCGTTCGTCGTGAAATTGCAGGAGTCGAGGATGTGCGCCTCGAGATCGACGCGGCCGCCGTCACCCTCGAAGTGGTGATCGGCGAGCTGCCGCATCTGATTGAGCAGGACGGTGCCGACCGCGAGCGCGTAGAGCAGCGGGATGCGCGTCCACGGATTGAGCCCGAGCAGGACGAGCAGCGGAATGAGCGCCGCCCGCAGGAAGCAGGGGATCTCCACGAGCAGGATCGCTCGGCGGTCGGCGGCGGTCAGCCGCCGCTCGTAGCGCCGATTGAGCGTCAGCGCCGAGGCCCTGCGGAGGGTCCACTCGCGCACCGCCGGATGGACGAACGAGAGCGGTGCGAGCAGGAACCGCAGGAAGACGATGCCCGGGAACGCGACGACCGCCGCCGCGTACACCGCGAGGCTGGCCGGATTGCCCCCTTCCATCACGTTCGCGACGTATTCCGGGTCCTCGGCCGTGCCGTAGAGGCGCTGGCTGTGGTGGTCACGATGGTGGCGGGTGAAAAACGGGCTCGGCATGAGCGTCATCACGCCCACGAGGGCGTTCCAGGCCGTCTTGAACGCCGTCATCTCGTGCTCGCCGAGGTGGCACACCTCGTGGATGAGCGACCCGAGCCGGTAGAGCCAGAAGGCCGCGATCGGAAAGGCGACGAGCTGCGGCCACGACCCGAGCGGTGCGGAGAGATAGAGGCCCGCGGCGGTGTAGGCGGCCACGAGGCTGACGACGAAGTCGGTCCAGTACCGCCACGGCGAGACGCGGAAGAAATCGGTGTCGGCCTCGCGGATCGCCCGCCGAACGTCGCGGATCCACTCCGCATGCTCCTGCTCGCCGACGCATGCCGATCGCTCCGGGGCGATGGTCGTCCCGCCACACGCCTCCATGCCGATCGCCTCCTGCGTCACCGGATCCTGTCGGCATTGCACCAGAGAACGACGGCCTCCGCCAGCCCGACCGCGAATCAGCCCGGGACCGACAACTCGGGCGCTCGCGGCCTCGGGCAGCCCACGATCAGGCCAGGATCTCGCGAATGACGCGGCCGTGCACGTCCGTGAGCCGACGGTCGAAGCCGTTGTGACGGAAGGTGAGTCGCTCGTGGTCGAGTCCGAGTAGGTGGAGAATGGTCGCGTTGAAGTCGTACAGCGGACGGGGATCCACCACCGCCTTCACACCGAGTTCGTCGGTGGCGCCGTAACTCACACCCGGCCTCACACCGGCCCCGGTCATCCAGCAGGTGAAGCCGTCGGGATTGTGATCGCGGCCCTTCGCTCCCTTCTGGAAGAACGGCATGCGGCCGAACTCCGTGCACCACACGACGAGCGTCTCGCCCAGCAGCCCGCGCTGCCTGAGATCGCGGATGAGCGCGGCCGCCGGCTGGTCGAGGATCGACGCATGCCGATCGTACTGCTCCTTGAGTTTCGAGTGGCCGTCCCAGTTCAGTTCGCCGCCGCTGGCATAGGCGCCGTTGAAGAGCTGCACGAACCGCACGCCCCGCTCGACGAGGCGTCGTGCCAGGATGCAGTTCCGCGCGAAGGCGGCCTTGAGGGGATTGGCCGTGTCGTCGGCCCCGTAGTCGCGGAGCGTCGCGGTCGTCTCCGAGGACAGGTCCGAGAGCTCGGGCACCGAGAGCTGCATGCGCGCAGCCAGCTCGTATGCGGCGATCCGCGCGGCGAGCGCCCCGTCCTCGGGATGCCGCCGGAGGTGCTCCTCGTTGAGCCGCCGGAGCAGGCCCCGGGCATCGCGGTCGGCGGCGGGGGAGACGCCCGTCGCGGGCGCGAGGTGCCGCACCGGCGCGGCGGCGGAGAGCACCGTGCCCTGGAACTCCGCGGGCAGGAAGCCGGGCCCCCAGTTGTTGCCGCTGGCCTGTGGAATCCCGCGTGGGTCGAGGATCGGTACGAACGCCGGCAGGTCCTGGTTTTCGCTGCCGAGCGCGTAGGTGATCCACGCGCCGAGGCTCGGAAAGCCGTCGAAGATCGATCCGGTGGAGAGGAAGTTCTCCGCCGGACCATGCGTGTTCGTGCGGCTCGTGAGCGAGTGCACGAAGGCGATCTCGTCGGTCAGGCCGGCGAGGTGCGGGATCATCTCCGACACCCACTTGCCCGTCCCGCCCCGCGGCTTGAACGCGTACTGCGGCCGCGCGAGATTGCCCGCCGGACCCTGGAACGTCACGGCCGGCCCTCCAGGGAGCGGCTTGTCGTCCCAGGTCACCAGTTCCGGCTTCCAGTCCCACGTCTCGAGCTGGCTCACGGCCCCCGCGCAGAAGATCACGAGCACGTTCTTCGCCTTCGCGGCGAAGTGCGGCGGACGGGGCGCAGAGGGGCGCGTCGGATCGATCACCGGGCCCGACGACGGGCCCGACGCGAGGAGCCGGTCGTCGGCGAGCAGGCTCGCCAGCGCGATCGAGCCGAGCGCCGTCGCGGAATCGCCGAGGAAGCCGCGCCGATCGAGCAGACTGCGCGGCGACCGGCACTCGCGGTCAGGCTCGGACATGGTGGTGGCTCCCACGGATGGCACCGGCGGCCTCGTCACGGCAGGTGGAGAAACTCGTTGGCATTGAACAGCACGCGACAGAGCATCGGCAGCCCGTGCGCCCGCACGATCGGCTCGACGAGGCTCCGCTCGGCCGGGTCCGGAAGCCGTGCGAAGGCCAGCGTGTAGGCACGGTCGACCCAAGCGGACACGCGGTCGGCGGCGATGTCCGCGCCACCCTGCAGGCCGCGCTCCCCGGCCGCGACATCGGCCTCGACCCGCGCGGCGAAGGCCGCGGCCTCGTCGAGCGTGAACGGGCTGTTGAAGAGGTTCAGCGCCTGGATCGGCGTCGTCGACTGGCGGCGGCGGGCCATCGACTGCCCCGCATCGGGGCAGTCGAACGCGCCGAAGACGTCGTCCTTCTCCATGCGGATGCGGTGTGCATAGACCATCCGCCGGCGTCCCGCGGCATCGAAGTGCTCGATCGGCGGATAGCCCGAGAGTCCGCCCCGAGACTTGAAGAGGTCGAAGCCCCGCCCGCCCATGGCGAGGTCGAGTCGGCCGCTCACCGCGAGGATCGCGTCACGGATCGTCTCGGCCTCGAGCCGCCGTGGCGGGAACCTCCAGAGCAGGCGGCCGTCGGCATCCGCCGCCAGGCCCGTCGACGTGGCCAGCCCCGCCTGGCGATACGTGTTGGAGAGCACGATCAGGCGGTGCAGGTGCTTGATCGACCACCCGGCGGCGACGAACTCGTCGGCGAGCCAGTCGAGGAGCTCTGGATGGCTCGGACGGGACCCGTTGCGACCGAAATCGTTGGGCGTGTCGACGAGCCCCGTGCCGAAGTGCCACTGCCAGATGCGGTTGACCATGACGCGAGCCGGCAGGGGATTGGCCCGCGCGACGAGCCAGTCGGCGAGCGCTTCGCGACGCGATCGCTCCGGAGCGTCTCCCGGCAGGGTCGCCGGCTGCAGGAATCGGGCGAAGGCGGCGGGCGATCGTGGCGCGAGCTCCTCGCGGGGCTGCTCCGGATCACCGCGGTGCAGCAGATGCACGGGATGCGGGTTCGTGAAACTGCCCGCGAAGACCCGCATGTCGCGCGATGCCGCCTGCACCCGCTGCTCCAGCCGCTTCTTCTCCGCCTCGAGATCGTCGCGTACTCGCGCCTCGTCTGGTGCGAGCCCGGTCACGCCCTGGCCTGCCCCCGGCTTCGTGCCGAACGCCATGCGGTCGGTCGAGTCGGCCACGAGCGTCCACGCGGCGTCGTCCCCCGCCACGGCAACCTCGATCCGGTAGGCGACCGCCAGCCGGTCCGTGAACTTCTTCGTGCGGTCGCGCCCCCAGACCACGCGGTCGATCGTCGCCTCGTCCGGAAACTCGATCGTCACCCAGCCGTCGCGCCGCGTGTCGGCCATCCAACTGCTGCTGTTGCCGTACCGGCCGTCGTTGACGTGGGCCAGGTCGTGCACGCGGGCCGTGACGATGCTTCCCGACGCCGAGGCCTTCGCACCGGCCGACGCGAGGGCCACGTTCCGCCCCTGTTCGTCGAGCACCTCCAGCTCGTCGATGCAGGGCTCGAGGGTGTTCGTGTCGAGGATCGTGAACCGCAGCCGCTTGGCCCGCACGGGCACGAAACGATCGACGTTCAGGTCCGCCTGCAGCGGCGGCCTCACGTGCCCCGCCCGTGCGACGGGCTGGAGCCTCGGCAGTTCACGGTCGATCGCCTCGAGCCGCGCGCGGGCGGCGGCATGCTCCGCCCGCAGCGCGACCGCCTCGGGCGTCTCGAGCATGCGTTCGCCATACTCGACGCCGGCGAAAAAGGCCTGCAGCGCGTAATAGTCGCGGCTCGTGATCGGATCGAACTTGTGATCGTGGCAGCGCGCGCAGCCGACCGTGAGGCCGAGGATCGCGTCGGACGTGTTGACGACGATGTCGGCGAGGGCGTCCTGACGGGCGGCCCGCTTCGAGGCGTCGTCCTGACCGATCTGCCCCGGCAGGAGCACGGCCGCCGTCACGAGAAACCCCGTGGAGGCCTCCGTGCCCGGTGGCCCACCCGCGATCTGTTCGCGCACGAACCGATCATAGGGCAGGTCGGCATTGAAGGCGGCGATGCACCAGTCGCGATAGGGCCAGGCATTGGGCCGCTCGGTGTTGACCTCGTAGCCGTGCGTATCGGCGTACCGCACCACGTCAAGCCAATGCTGCCCATACCGCTCGCCGTACCGCGGCGAGGCGAGCAGCTCCTCGACGACCCGCTCGTACGCGTCCGGCGACTCGTCCGCCTCGAACGCCGCCACGCGTTCCGGGTCCGGCGGCAGGCCGACGAGGTCGAACGACACACGCCGCAGCCAGCTGCGCCGGTCGGCGGCCGGTGCCGGCGCGAGCCCCTCGGCCTCGAGCCGGGCGAGGATGAATCGATCGATGGCGCCGCGCGGCCAGTCGGCCCGCCGCACTTCGGGCGGCTCGCGGCGCACCACCGGCACGAAAGCCCAGTGATCCATCCGATCGACCTCGGTGGCCGCGTCCACACCGTCTGGCCAGTCCGCGCCGGCATTGACCCACGCCGCGAGCGTGGCGAGGCCCGCCGACGGCAGCGGCTCGATGCCGGAATCGGCGGGCGGCATTCGCATGTCGGGTTCGTCCCCGCGGGCGAACCGCACGATCGGACTCTCGTCGGCCTGTCCCGGCACGATCGCCGGACCGTACCCGTCGCCGCCGGCGAATGCCCGAGCCTTGATGTCGAGCCGCAGCCCCCCCTTGGGAAGCTCGCCGGAGTGGCAGGAAACGCAGTGCGTGTCGAGCAGCGGCCGGATGTCGCGCACGAAGTCGGGACCGTCGGCCCGCGCGTCGGCGGCCGATGCCGTCACGGCGGCGAGGGCGACGCCCGCCGTCACAAAGCCGCGCCACCTTGCCCGACGTCCCCGCATGAGCTGCTCACCGGTTCACGTTCGTGTCGCTGTCCGACATCAATTGTAGAGTACCGTCGGCGGCAGCGGCCCCGTCGCCCCACGAGCCTTTGCGGAGCAGCGAGCATGGCAGGATCCCCATCGAGCGAGTCCCGCGGCCGATCCCGGATGGGGCCCGGCCCGTGCCGAGTCGTCGCAGCGCGACGACGATCCGCCGTGCTGCCGGTCGTGAGCCTCGTCCTCTTCGTCGCGACCGCGTCGTCCGTCCGGGCCGAGTCGTGGCCGGGGTGGCGCGGTCCCCGCGGCGACGG
>DNLZ01000116.1:473-6329 GCA_003488325.1 Planctomycetaceae bacterium | reverse complement strand
GCGGCGACGGGACGAGTCAGGAGCGGGACGTGCCCCTGCGCTGGGGACCCGAAGAGGGTGTCTGCTGGCGGGTGGACGTCCCGGGCGAGGGGCACGCGTCCCCGATCGTCACGGGGAGACGCGTCTTCGTCGTTTCGTGCGACACCGACTCGCTCGAGCGGCTGCTCGTCTGCTACGACGCCGACACCGGCGCGCTGCGGTGGCGGCGCACCGTGCTCACGGCGCCGCTCGAGATCAAGCACGGCCTCAACAGCTACGCGTCGAGCACGCCCGCGACGGACGGCGAACGGGTCTTCGTCGCCTTCTGGGAAACCGCGGGGGAGCTCGTCCCGGCGCGCAACGTCTCGGCCGAACGGGACGCATCCTTCGGCCGGATGTGCGTGGCGGCATACGACATGGAGGGCGAACGCCTCTGGCTCGTCCATCCGGGGGAGTTCACGAGCTGCCACGGCTTCTGCTCCTGTCCCGTCCTCGTCGGCCGTCTCGTGATCGTCAACGGCGACCACGACGGCGAGGGCTACATCGTCGCCCTCGACCGCGACACGGGCCGCACGGTCTGGAAGATCCCCCGCGACCACCACACGCGCAGTTACGTCACGCCGCTGGTGCGCACGTTCGCCGGCCGCACGCAGGCAATTCTGTCGGGCAGCCGGCACGTCGCCGCCTACGATCCCGCCACCGGCACCGAGCTGTGGCGGGTCCGCGGGCCGACGGAGCAGTTCGTCGCGTCGCTCGTGGACGACGGCACCCGCGTCATGCTCACGGGCGGCTACCCCGACAAGGTCATCCTCGCGATCGATCCCACGGGCTCCGGCGACGTGACCGACACCCACGTCGCCTGGAAGTCCACCCGCAACTGCGCCTACGTGCCGGCGCCCGTCGTCGTCGACGGCCATTTCCTGCTCACCAGCGACGACGGTGTCGCGAGCTGCTACGCCACGGCCTCGGGTGAGCGGCTCTGGAACGCGCGGCTCGGCACGCACTACAGCGGCTCCCCCGTGGCGGCGGGCGGGCTGGCCTACTTCACCGACGACGACGGCATCACGAAGGTGATCCGCCCGGGCCCGTCGTTCGACGTCGTCGCCGAGAACCGGCTCGACGAGCGGATCTTCTCGTCGCCCGCCATCAGCGACGGGGCGATCTACTTTCGCACCGCCGGCCATCTCGTGCGGATCGCCTCCGCGTGCGCGCCTCCTGAGTGACCTGCGACGGCCCGCCTCCGCGGCTGACTCCCGAAAGCGAGGCGTCAGCCGGTGCGCGGGATCGGGCGGCCCGCGGCCAGCGTCGCGAGCAGGGATCGCGGCAGCCCTTCGAGCAGCCTCACCTCGGCAGGGTCGAAGACCGCCTCGGCGATCGTCGCCACGAGGTCCGGAATCGTGATCGGATCGGAGGCCGGCTGGCCGCCGTCTCGCGAGGACCGGCCGATCACGCGGCCACCCTCGAAGCCGCCCCCGTAGAGGAGGAGCGGCGCGAGGCCGCCCCAGTGGTCACGGCCACCCCGCGGGTTGATGACCGGCGTCCGCCCCATCTCGCCACAGCAGACGAGGAGGATCTTGTCCCGCAGCCCCCGCGACTCGATGTCGTCGATCAGCGCGGCCACCGCATGGTCGAAGGGAGCGCCGACGTAGCCCATGCCCTCGACCATCGTCGCGTTGTTGACGTCGGCGTGCATGTCCCAGACGAAGCTGGTCGTCACGGTGACGAACCCGGCGCCACGCTCGCAGAGCCGACGGGCGAGCAGGAGCAGGCGGCCGATCGAGCGGCCATGATCCGCGTAGTGCCGGTGGTTGTTCCAACGGGTGTCGATCGTGTCGGTGCGGAACCGGCTCGCGGTGTCGTAGCGATCGACGAGACGCGGATCCTCGTGGTCGAGATCGAAGGCGTCGGAGACGCCGCGCATGAGCAGGTCGAAGGCCCGGTGCTGCTCGTCGGACGCGCCGCGGATGGCCGCCAGATCGAGCCAGCGACGACCGTCGTCGATCGCGGCGAGCAGCGCGCGGCGGTCGGCCAGCCGAGGCTGCGGGATCTGCAGCCGCATGTCGTCGAGAAACCCGCCCTGGTCACCGCCGGGGACGATGGGGGCGCTGGCGGGACCGTTGTCGCCCGTCGCCCGGAAATCGCCGAACTGGACGATCGGCGGACCGGCGTCGTCGCGCACCGCCTGCGGAAGGAGCAGCACGTTCGTGGGCATCGCGGTTCCCGGTCGCAGCGGCCCGGCCACCCGCGCGTAGATCGATCCCAGGCTGGCACCGCCGGAGGCCTTGCCGACCACCGGCTTGATGTCGTGCTGCCCATCGCCGGTGACGAACGACCGCACGATCGACAGCAGGTGGGCCCGCGCGGCCAGCTGCGGAAACGTGCCTCCGAACGAGACGCCGGGGATGCTCGACGCGATCTCGCCCGTCGTGCTGCGTGCGTGGGGCGGTCCATCCCCCTTCGGATCGAACGTCTCGAACTGCGACGGCCCCCCGTGCATGAAGAGGAAGATGACCGAGCGGTCCCGCAGGAACGGCGGCAGGGCGCCCCCGTGCGGTGCGGCGGTGGCCCGCCCACCCAGCAGGTCGGCGAGTCCCGCGACGGCCCCACCGAATCCGGCCGCCCCGATTCGGAGGAACGGCCTGCGGGCGATGCGTCCGCCCACCCGCACGTGGTCGCCGATCGTCAGCATGACCGTGCCGCTCCCACGCCAGCCGTCGCGCGGCCAACCGTCGCCGGAGGCCGCGTGCATCGAAAACCGTGCGGCCCTCGACGAGCCCCGAGTCTACCCCGACTGGCATGTTTTGCACGCCTGCATGGGGCCGCTATCTTCCGCTGATCCCGACCCCGATGCGACCTGCTCGAGGAGCGATCCGATGCGCGCGATCCTGATGATGGGCGTGGTCTGCATCGTCGCGTGCGCCTCGCACACGCTCGACGCGGCCGGGCTCGCGGCGGGCGTCGACTCCGCCGCCTGGAAGGCCGGCGTCGCCCGCGCCTGCATCACCCCGTCGGACGGCATGTGGATGTCGGGCTACGCCGGTCGCGACCGACCGGCCGACGGGAAGCTCACCGACCTGTGGGCCAAGGCGCTCGCCTTCGAGGACGAGGCAGGTGCGCGGCATGTCCTCGTCGTACTCGACCTCGTGGGCATCGACCGGGCGACGGCGCGGGCGATCGCCGGAGGCGTCACCGCCACGCACGGACTGCCGCGCGAGTCGCTCGCGCTCGCCACCACGCACACGCACAGCGGGCCGATCGTCGGCGACAACCTGCGGGCGATGTACGCGATTGATGATGCGGCGTGGGCACTCGTGCGGCGCGACACGGAGCGGCTGGTCGCGACCGTCGTGCGGGTGGTCGGCGAGGCGCTCGACGATCTGCGACCGGCGAAGGTCGCGTGGACCGTCGGTCGCGCGCACGTCGCCGTGAACCGCCGAGCCAATGTCGAGAAGGACGTGCCCGACCTGCGGGCGGCCGACCGGCTCGCCGGCCCCGTGGATCACGACGTGCCCGTGCTCGTCGTGCGCGAACCGGGCGTGGATGGCGACCCCGGCGTCCGCGCGGTGGTCGCGGGCTATGCCTGCCATGCCACGGTGCTCTCGGGGTACCAGTGGTCGGGAGACTGGCCGGGCTACGCGCAGATCGAGCTCGAGAAGCGGTATCCGGGCGCCACCGCGCTCGTCTGGATCGGCTGCGGGGCCGATCAGAATCCGCTGCCGCGCCGCACGGTCGAACTCGCCGAGCGCTACGGCGCCGACTGTGCTGCGGCCGTCGTGCAGGCGATCGAACGGCGGACCGTGCCGGTGGCGGGGCGGCTCGCCGCCGCATTCAGCGAGATTCCGCTCGAGTTCGCGGCGCTGCCGACCCGCGCGGAATTGGAGCAGGCCGCGACATCCGCCGATCGATTCCAGGCGGCGCGGGCCCGCCTGCTGCTCGAAACGCTGCGCCGCGACGGGAGCCTCGCGGCCACCTACCCCTACCCCGTGCAGACCTGGCGGCTCGGCGACGGGCCGCACTGGGTGTTCCTGGGTGGCGAGGTGGTCGTGGACTTCGCCGTGCGCCTGAAGTCGGAACTCGGGCCGGGACGGACGTGGGTCGCGGGCTACTGCAACGACGTCATGGCATACATCGCCTCGCGCCGCGTGCTCGCCGAGGGGGGCTACGAGGGTGCCGGCGCGATGGTCTATTACGGCCTGCCCTCGCCGTGGGCACCGTCGAGCGAGGATGCGATCGTCGCCGCGGTCCGCGGCCAGGTGGATGCCACCGGCGGACCGCCCGCGACCGAGGCACGATCGATCGCGCCGCGGCCCTACCCCGACCACGCCGACCTCACGACGGTCCGCGACGCCGCGGAACCGCGGCCGATCGACACCGCGGCCGACTGGCAGGTGCGCCGCCGCGACGTGCTCGACGGTATGCAGATGGTGATGGGCCGCCTCCCGCGCGACGAGGAACTCGGGCCCCTCGACGTGGTCGAGCGCGGTCGCGAGCCGCTCGACGGCTGCGTGCGGCTCCTCGTGACGTACGGCGCCGGGCCGGGGCAACGGGTCACCGCGCACCTCTACCTTCCCGACGCGGGCACCGGGCGGGGGGTGGTCGACGCCGCGGGACGACGGCCGGCCGTTCTCGCGCTGCATCCGACGTCGCCACTCGGCAAGCTCGTCGTGGCCGGGGACGGTCCGCGGGCCAACCGCGCCTACGCGATCGAATTGGCCCGTCGCGGCTACGTCGTCCTCGCACCCGACTACCCGTCCTTCGGCGAGCTGGCGGACTACGACTTCCACGTCGACTCCCACGCGTCGGGCACGATGGCGGCGATCGTGAATCATCGGCGGGGTGTCGATCTGCTCGTCGCGCGGCCGGAGGTCGACGCCGCGCGGATCGGCGCGATCGGCCATTCGCTCGGCGGTCACAACGCGATCTTCGTGGCCGTCTTCGATCCCCGGATCAGGGCGGTGGTGTCGAGCTGCGGGTGGGATCCCTTCCACGCCTACAAGGGAGGCCGGCTCGCCGGCTGGGCGCAGGATCGGTACATGCAACGGGTCCGCGAGCTCTACGGCCTCGATCCCGACGCCATGCCGTTCGACTTTCCGGAGGCGGTGGCCGCCCTCGCCCCACGCGGCTGCTTCTCCTCGAGCCCGCTCCGGGACGACAACTTCTCCGCGGCCGCCGTCGCCGCCGCGGAGCCGGGCATCCGCCGCATCTACCGCCTGCTCGGCGCCGACGACCGCCTCGTGGTCCGGCAGCCCGACTGCGACCATGACTTCCCGCCGGAGGTGCGCGAGGAGGCCTACGCGTTTCTCGATCGCGTGCTGTCGGAACGTGACCCCGGTACCGACCGCTGACCGCCGTCCCGTCGCGCGTCGGGCCCGACCCGCGTGTACAACCGAGTCGGTCGTGGGGGCCCGACCCTCGCGGCTGCTGCAACCGTCCCTGCCACCCCGTCGCCGGAAGCCGCGTGCACGCCGTCCACCAGTCCGAGCCGACCCCCGTGGGAGGTGCATGCGCGGGCGGCGACGTGCCGCTGCGCCTCGAGGGCGTGACGAAGCGGTACGGGGCGCGCACCGTGCTCGATGGCGTCTCCGTCGAGGTTCCTCCCGGGATCACCGGACTCGTCGGGCCCAACGGTGCCGGCAAGAGCACGCTCGTGCGCGCGATCCTGGGGCTCGTGCGGCTCGCCGCCGGGAACGCGCGGGTCTACGGGCTCGACCCGGCCACGGTGCCGCTCGCCGTGCGCCGCCGCATCGGAGTCGTGCCGGAGGACGACTGCTCCGTTCCCGGTCTCTCCGGCGTCGAGATGGTCCAGTACGCCGCGCGACTCTCGGGCCTTCCCTCCACCGAGGCGCTGCGACGGGCGCACGAGGTGCTCGACTGGTG
>DNLZ01000116.1:0-154 GCA_003488325.1 Planctomycetaceae bacterium | reverse complement strand
GACGCCGGCCAGGAGCGCTACCGCGAGGTCGAGACGCTCTCCGTGGGCATGCGGCAGAAGGTGGCGTTCGCCGCGGCGATCGTCCACGATCCCGACCTCGTCATCCTCGACGAGCCCACCAACGGCCTCGACCCGCTCGAGCGCCGCGCGATGC
>DNLZ01000315.1 GCA_003488325.1 Planctomycetaceae bacterium | reverse complement strand
CGACGGCTCGGCGTCGACCCGGCTCGTCGCCGCGGAGCCGCCGAGCCGCAGCGCGAGGGCCTCCCGGATGGCGAGGCTCGTGAGCGTCGAACCGGCGACAGCGTCGGCCCGCGATGCTTCGCCTGCGGCGAGCTCGTCGAGCGACCGGCCGGCGAGCGACGCGAGAAACCCCGGGTCACGCTCGATCGCGAGCACGTGGTCGCGCGTGTCGCCGCTCGAGAGGATCTCCACACCGGCGACGACGAGATCGCGATCGCAGACGACGAGAAGATCGGTCGGACCGGAAAACCCGATGGCCGCGTCACCGGCGGGCGATGTCCGCAGGATCGTGCCGACCCGTTCACCCGCCGCATCCACCAGATCTCGTCCGCCGGCCACGGCGGCAGCGTCGCCACCGATCGCCACCGTCTCCGGAACGTGGGCCTGCACGCGCGCAAGCGACACGTCCGCGAGATCGGCGGTCTGCCGTCGCGCGAGCCTGCGGGCGTGCGCCGCGTGCACGAGTAGGACGATCGCGACGACGACCGCCAGCCGGAGCACGTGGCCGGCAAGCATTCGGGCTCGTGCGGGGATCGCCCTCATGGCCTGCGCCTAGCGTCCGGCCGGCACGAGCATGACGGCATCGGCGTGGGCGTTGCCCTTCGCGTCCTCGGTCGAGATGACGACGACGCACTCGTCCCCGGCACCGAGCGTGACGCGTCCCGCCGAACCGAATCCGCCGGGTAGAGGCGCGGGCTGCTGCATGTCGAAGCGGACGGCACTGCGGCCCGCCGCCGTCTCCACCAGCACGGGCACCGAAGTGCCACGGTTCTCGTGCGGCTGCCAGGCGACGAGCACGTCGTAGGCGCCCGCTGCAGGCGCCCGCAGCGCGTAGCGTGCCTTCGAGCCGGTGTTCGGACCGGCGTAGTGGTAGCCGTAGCCGACGTAGCCGCGAAGGCCGCTCCCCTCGTGCCACGCGCCCTCGAGCACGGCCTCGCGGTCGTCGCGCACCACGGCGCGACGCTCGGCGGCGAGCTTCGCAGGGTCGAGGCCGGTCGGCGGGCCGTGCGGGCCGGCGAGCGGCAGGGCGTCGGCGGGAATCTTGATCGGGTCGGCGAGCGTCGCCCGGCGGGCCTTGCCGGGCAGCTGGAGGAGTTCCTCCATGTCGGCCCAGTAGGTCTCGTAGACGCCGCGGGGCGTGGTCGCGCGTTTCACCGCGACGCTCGCCGCCTTGCCCACGACCTCGCCCATCATGCCGCAGGTCTTCATGACGCGCACGGTGCCGAGCGCCTCGTGCGTCACCGAGATGCAGCGGCCCGCCATGAAGAGGTTCTCGACGTCCTTGGAGTAGAAGCAGCGATAGGGGACGGGGTAGCCGTACGAGCGGTCGACGCGGCGGTCGTGCTCGGCGATCGAGATGAACGGGTTGTCCGGAAACTTCTTCGCGTACTCCTCCTTCGGATAGTGGAGGTCGATCGACCAGGTCGAGGGCACGCAGCCGTCGGGAAACTCCCGCTTCGAAACGATGTCGTCCTGTGTGAGCACGACGTCGCCGAGGATCCGCCGGCTCTCGCGCGGCCCCCCGATCGCCGCGACCCACGTCAGCACGGCGGTGGCGTGGTCGGCGGCGCCGTCGCCGTTCTTCATGGCGTTGAAGGCGCCGAAGACCGCCCGCAGGTTCCAGTCACGGATGCCCTCGGCGTCGCCGAGCGGGTCCTTGTCGAAGCCGCTCTCCCAGAACCACTGGCCGTGGTGGTCGCGCGGATAGGGAAAGTCGTCCATCGTGAGCGGCAGCGCCCAGGGCGTCTCGGGGAAGGTCTGCGGCGTGTCCCGCTCCGCCCAGGCCCACATGTTGCTCATGCCCATGCGGCCCTTGTCCTCCATGACGGTCTCGGCGCCGGCGAGATGGCCGATGACCGCGTGGCCCGTGGCGTCGCAGAAGAACCGCCCCGTGAACCGCGACTCGCGGCTCGTGCGGGTGTCGAGGCAGGTGACGCTCTCGATGCGGTTGCCGACGCGTTCGACGGCGAAGGCGTGCGTGTCGAGGAAGAGCTCGATATTGGGCTCGGCGCGGACGATCCGCTCCTTCTTGGCGTCCTCGAACTCCTCGTAGGTGCCGGGGCTCTTGGTGGCGTGGTCGCAGAACTCCTCGACGATCTCGCCGATGCGCGGATACTTCCCGCGGCGGATGAGGCCCATCGCCCACACGCGGACCTCGCTCGACCCGTTGCCGCCGAGCACCGGCCGGTTCTGCACGAGCGCGACCTTGAGCCCCAATCGCGCGGCGGCAAGCGCGCTCCCCATGCCGGAATAGCCGCCGCCGATGACGACGAGGTCGTACGGTCCCTTGGTCTCCGGCTCGGCCGGAAGGCCGAGCGCCTTGCGACGCCACCCGGGCAGCACGGCCGCGTCGTTCGGCGGCGGTGCGTCCGCCGTCGTGAAGACGATGCCGTCGCAGCGGCCGTCGAACCCCGTCAGGTCGCGCAGGGCGAGGGACACCTCGCCGGCCGGCAGCGTGACGGAGCCGCCGGGCTGCCAGTCCCACGTCGCCCCCGACGTGCCGAAGGTCTGCTCGAGCGGCTTCCCCGCCACGAGCACCTGGAAGCGGCCGGGTGTGCCAGGCGCCTGCCAGCGTGCGACCCAGTCCTTCGTGCGCACGAACACGCGGTACGTGCCCGCCTCGGGGACGGTGATCGTGGTGGTCGCGTCGGCCACCGGTCGGCCGAGCCCGTGGGCGAGCAGATAGGGGGAGCCCATCTCCCCGATGAACTGCGTGTCGAGCGTCCACCCGCCGTGGTCCGTAAAGCCCTCGGCCTCGACGAGGACTGTGGCCGCGCGGGCCGATGCACCGGCCGACGAGAGGATGACGAGTGCGCCGACGAGTGCGCTTTGGACGGTGACCGAACGAGCCATGCACGAACCCTCCCGGGATGCGACCAGCGACGAGCCGCGTGGCCGGAACCTACTATAAGGGGCTGCTTGAAGCCGCTGCACGGCGACGAGCACCGCAGTTCTCCAGGCGGAACCATTTCGATCCGATGCGTGACCGGTTTACGACCGGGCCGACTGTGCGACCTGCCGATCATTCCGCACGCGACGACCCGCCGAAACCTGCGCTCGTCGGTCTCGACTGGGGCACCTCATCGCTGCGGGCGCATCTCTTCGGGACCGATGGCGGCGTCATCGAGACACGAACGCGCCCCTGGGGCATCCGGCACCTGCCCGAGGGCGGGTTCGCCGGGGCCTTCACGGCCGTCGTCGGCGACTGGCTCGCCGAGGTTCCCACGCTCCCGGTCGTCGCCTGCGGCATGGTGGGCAGCCGTCAGGGCTGGCGCGAGGTGCCATATGTGGACTGTCCGACCGACGCGCGGTCGCTCGCGGCGGCACTCGTCTCGTGCGACACGGGGCACGGGATGCTCCGCATCGTGCCGGGCGTGATGGTGAAGGGCGACCGCACGACGCGGCCCGAGCGACTGCCGGACGTGATGCGCGGCGAGGAGACGCAGATCGTCGGGGCGCTCGCCCTGGCGCCCGATCTCGCACCCGCATCGCTGATCGTGCTGCCTGGCACCCACTCGAAGTGGTGCCGCGTACGCGACGGCCGGCTCACCGCGTTCACGACGTTCATGACCGGCGAACTCTTCGCCGTGCTCCGCGACCACTCCTTGCTCGGTGCGCCA
>DNLZ01000089.1:1431-2646 GCA_003488325.1 Planctomycetaceae bacterium | reverse complement strand
CCCGGCAGCACATTCTCATGGATCGCGAACGTGCAGGCCCGCACGTGATCGGCGATTCGGCGCATGCGCCGGCCGTCGTCGCTCGCCGGCTCGTACCTGCGGCCGCAGACGTCCGCCACCGCCTCGACGATCGGCCGGAGGATGTCGATGTGGAAGTTGCTCTCGACACCCTGCAGCATCGCGCACGTCCGCTCGAGCCCCATGCCCGTGTCGATGTTGCGACTGGGGAGCGGCCTGAGGTTGTCGGGGGGCGGTCCCTCGCGATTGAACTGGGTGAAGACGAGGTTCCAGATCTCGACGTCGCTCCCATCGGGCATCCGGAAGAAGATCTCGCTGCACGGACCGCAGACACCGTCCGGGCCCTGTGAGGGCGCCGACGCCGGCCAGAAATTGTCGTCCTCCCCCATCCGCGAGATTCTCTCGGCGGGCACGCCGATCTCGTCCGACCAGATCCGATACGCCTCGTCGTCGTCCCGATAGACGGTGACGGAGAGCTTCTCGGGGGCCATGTTCAGCCACGTGCGAGCCGTGAGAAACTCCCAGGCCCAGTGGATCGCCTCGCGCTTGAAGTAGTCGCCGAACGAGAAGTTGCCGAGCATCTCGAAAAACGTGTGATGCCGCGGCGTGCGTCCCACGTTGTCGATATCGCCGGTCCGCAGGCACTTCTGGCAGGTCGTGGCCCGCGTGAACTCGAGCTTGCACGCGCCGAGAAAGTGGTCCTTGAACTGGTTCATCCCGGCCGGCGTGAAGAGCACCGAGGGATCCCAGCGGGGCACGAGCACGTCGCTCGGCCGGCGGACGCAGCCTTTCGACTCGAAAAAGGCGAGGTAGGCCTCGCGCAGTTCATCAGCCTTCATGCAGGCACCTTCATGCTGGAGCCTTCGCAGTCGGCCCGCCACCCGGGGCCGGTGGCTCCGATGCGGGACGGTTCAAGAAGGCGATCGCCGCCCGGGATGGTCGGCCCGTCGGGTGACGGGCCGACCACTATACCCGGAGGATCGGTTCCAGCATGGCCGAGAAGGATCAGTCGGCGCCGTCGCTGGCGACGGCGAGGACCGTATCCTTCGCCGCGAGGATCTTCTCACGGAGTTCCTTGGCGACGGCGGGGTTCTCCTTGAGGAACGCCCGCGCCCGCTCCCTGCCCTGGCCGAGGTGCGTCTCGCCGTACCGGAGCCACGTGCCCGACTTGTCCACGAGCTTGGCCGCGATGGCCAG
>DNLZ01000089.1:0-1039 GCA_003488325.1 Planctomycetaceae bacterium | reverse complement strand
GCGACCTTGTTCTTGACCACCTTCACCTTCACGCGCTGGCCGACGACATCCTCGCCGTCCTTGAGCGTCCCGATCCGCCGGACGTCGATCCGACACGACGAATAGAACTTGAGAGCCCGGCCACCGGGAGTGGTCTCCGGGCTGCCGAACATCACGCCGATCTTCTCGCGGATCTGGTTGATGAAGATCACGGTCGTCTTGCTCTTCGCGATGGCGCCCGTGAGCTTCCGCATGGCCTGGCTCATGAGCCGCGCCTGCAGTCCCACGAATGAGTCGCCGATCTCGCCGTCGAGCTCCTTCTGCGGCACGAGGGCCGCGACGGAGTCGACCACGATGATGTCCACCGCATTCGACTTGATGAGCAACTCGGCGATCTGCATCGCCTCCTCGCCGCTCGTCGGCTGGCTCACGAGCAGCGAGTCGAGCTCGATGCCCAGCTTCTTCGCCCAACTCGGGTCGAGCGCGTGCTCGGCGTCGATGAAGGCCGCGATGCCTCCCGCCCGCTGGGCCGACGCGACGGCATGCAGCGCGAGCGTCGTCTTGCCTGACGACTCGGGCCCGAACACCTCGATGATGCGGCCACGGGGAAACCCCTTGCCGCCGAGGGCCAGGTCGACCGACAGGCTTCCCGACGAGATACCCTCGATCGGCGCCCGCTGCTCCACGCCGAGCGGCATGATCGAGCCCGCCCCGAACTCCTTCTCGATCTGCGAGAGCGTGGTGCGCAGCGCCGGATTGTCGTCAAGAAACGAACTGCCGCCCTTGCCGGCCTTGCGGCCCTTGCCGCCCTCCTTACCCCCCTCTCGCTCGTCCTTCCGGTCATCCTTCTGCTTGCCCATTCGTCCGCTCGCTCCGTTCGCTGATGCCGAGTGAGCCTCGGTGACCGCCGTGACTGCCGCAACTGCCGTGACCATGACGCCTGCCTCCTCGAACCTGCTGGGTCTCCTGGCATCCCGTCGGGGTGGCTGCGTCACCACCATGAATCGAGCGATTTGCCGCGAAACCGTACACTGAATGCGTGTATAGTATCGGCGGCGGG
>DNLZ01000087.1:1833-2509 GCA_003488325.1 Planctomycetaceae bacterium | reverse complement strand
TCTGGAGCACCTGGAACGCGAAGATGAAGAAGATGCTGCTGGAGAACCAATCGACCAAGGGGCATGAGTCCGGAAGCTGGTTCGAGGGGGTCAGCGGCGGGGGGCACGCCGCGGAAGCCGGCGGGCGCCCCNNTGGTGCGTGATGGCGCTCAAGAGCGGCGACATGGCACACCTGCAGGTGAACCGCCTCACCGTCATGAAGACGATCGAGTTTCTCAACTCCGTCCAGTCGGACGACGGGGCCGGCTATGGCTACACCGACAACTCCCGCTCGTCACCGACGCTCAGCGCCGTCGGACTCCTGCTCCGGATGTACCTCGGCTGGAAGAAGGACAACCCGGCGCTCGTGCGGGGCGTCGAGAAGCTCGCCAAGGCCGGCCCGACCGGCAATGTCTATCACGACTACTACGCGACCCAGTTGATGCACCACATGGAGGGCGAGATCTGGAGCAGCTGGAACGCGAAAATGAAGAAGATTTTGCTGGAAAAGCAATCGACCAACGGCCATGAGGCAGGAAGTTGGTTCGATGGGCTCACCGGAGGCCACGGTCCGGAGGCTGTCGGCCGCCTCTACACGACGTCCATGGCGACGATGATGCTGGAGGTCTACTACCGTCACCAGCCGCTCTATCGCGGCCAGAGCGTCGAGAAGGAATTCAAGGAGTAGGGGCGTCCT
>DNLZ01000087.1:0-1409 GCA_003488325.1 Planctomycetaceae bacterium | reverse complement strand
TCCGTCATGATCGTCACGATCGGCAGGGTCATTGCCGAGCTGGCCATCGCTCCACCCTCCCGAACGGCTCGTCGATGCACGACCGTCCCCGCCCCGCCCCGATCGAGCGGCTCGTGCAGAGCCCGACGATACGGTCGGGATACGCCAGCGCCCTGGCTCACATTCTGATCGCGACGATCCTCGCGCTCCTGCTACTCGACGACCGGCCGACGACGCGGCGGCCCGCGCTGATCATCGACACGGCCGTGCCCTCTCCCGATGACGGCCTGTCGGGAGAACCGGAGGCTGCGGCCGCGGCTCGCCCGATCGATCTTCAGGGTGACGGGCTCGACGCGGCCGCGGATCCGGTGGCCCCCGAGCCGATCATCACGGCGATCTCGATGCCCGCGATTCCGACGTCGGACGGGCCGTCTCTCGTCATGCCATCGCTCGCCGATGTGGCCGCGTTGATCGCGCCACCGCGGAGCTCGTCGACGCCGGAGGAAGCGGGCGCGGCGGGGACGCCCGCGGCGGGCGGGCGAGATGCCTTCGCCGATCGGCGAGACGGCGCGCGGGGCAGGCTCTTCGCCGAACGTGGCGGAACGCCGACCAGCGAGGCCGCCGTGGAGCGGGGCCTCGCATGGCTCGCCCTCCACCAGGCCGTGGACGGGTCGTGGCAGTTCGATCTCTCCGGATGCCGCTGTGACGGGGCTTGCGGGAACCGGGGAACGGTCACGAGCACGACGGCCGCCACGGGCCTCGCGCTGCTTCCCTTTCTCGGGGCCGGACACACGCACCTCGAGGGCCGTTACCGCGAATCGGTCAACCGAGGGCTGTACTACCTGCTCAGCCGGATCCAGCCGACCGAGCGGGGCGGCGACCTGTCGGAGGGCACGATGTACGGGCATGGCGTCGCCACACTCGCCCTCGCCGAGGCGCTCGGCATGTCCAGGGACGAGACGCTCGAGAAGCCGCTCGCCGAGGCCGTCCGGTTCATCGTCACCTCGCAGGATCTGTACGGCGGAGGCTGGCGATACCTGCCCGGGCAGCCCGGCGACACCACCGTGACGGCCTGGCAGTTCGCGGCACTCAAGAGCGCGAGCCTCGCCGGCGTGGCGGTGCCGTCGCCCACCATCGACGGCGTCTCGCGCTTCCTCGACCGGGTGCAGACGAAGGATGGGGACCTCTACGGCTACCTCGCCCCAGCGGCGCGGCCGTGCACGTCGGCGATCGGGCTCTTCTGCCGACTGCACCTCGGCTGGGAGCGACGCGACTCGATCGACCGTGGGCTGGCGACGCTGGCGCATCCGGGTCCGCATCCCGCGCAGGTCTACCGCAACTTCTACCTCGCCCAGGCCCTGCTGCAGGCCGAGCATCCGGCGTGGCCGCGGTGGAACGCCCGTAACCGAGATCAGCTCGTGTCGACACAG
>DNLZ01000303.1:4264-5438 GCA_003488325.1 Planctomycetaceae bacterium | reverse complement strand
GGCAGGATGGCGATCGCCGGCATGACGAGGGCAGCCAGGCCCACGGCGCGAGGATTCGACGGGGCCTCCCGGCGCCGACACGGGCCGGGATTCAGGCGATTCGTCTTCACTTGCTCGGTCCTGTTGGCTGCGGGGGCTTGCGTGAGATCGTGACCTCGAAGTCGGGCTCTTCGATGCCACCGACGATTCGATCGGTCGCCTGCACGACGAAATGGTCCGCGTCCTTGACGCTGATCACGAGCGTGGCGGAACCGGTCGTACCGTCGGGCATCGTGGCCTGTGATCTGACGACCCAGCCCTCCTCCGTGGCATCCCAACGGCCTTCGGTGAATCCTCCATCGTCATCGAACGTCCACGAGCGGACCTGTCCGCTGACCGGATCCCACCCGATCCGTTGGGTGCTCTTCGCCTCGCCGGCCCCCGCGGCCGACATCGTGTAATCGCCGAGTAGGAAGTTGCCGTCGTCACTCCAACGGAACGAGATCGTGGTGCGTCCCTCGGGGCTCTCGTCGACCCAGTCTCCCACGATCCACGACACCGCCTGCAGCACCTCGCGAGCCGTGGGCAGCGGGTCGTCGGTGAATTCCTGATACGACGCGATCGGCCAGCGATCGCCCTGCTTGGATCGCACGGCGACGTACCGCACCAGCGATGCCTCGCCGTCGGGCATGGCGATCAGTCGTCGGCCTTCCTCGACCGCGAGCGCCTCGCCGATCGGCCGCGCCGAATCGACGACCAGTTCGACCGTCGCCTTGGGAAACTTTCCGAAGAATCCGGCGAAAAGCTCGGTGATGGCCTTCCGCCCCGCGTGCACGGTGCCCGCCTCATCGACGAGTTCGCCCGTCTCGAGGAACAGGCCGCCCAGGGCCGTCGCGTCGCCCGCGTTGAACGCCGCGGCCGTGGCCTCGGACTCGCGGACGACCGCCCGCTCGAGCGGGGACAAGGCCACCTGCTCCTCGGCCCTCGCGACGCCTCCGAGCGCGAGGGTCACAAACGGGATCACGATCACCGCGGCCCGCAGAAGGCCGGGGGCGGAAGCGACAAAGACCGATCGCATGGCAGACTCTCATCGGCTGGAGCAGGACCCGCGACGCAGCCGCACGGTCGGCCACCCCCGGTCGAATCATTCGTTCTATCGCAGGCCCGGGCGGCGCCTATGCCTTTTCGGAAAAAT
>DNLZ01000303.1:1898-3836 GCA_003488325.1 Planctomycetaceae bacterium | reverse complement strand
GGAAAGTCGATGTCGATGTATCCGATCATCATCTCCTCCCACGTCTGCTCCCCCCACGTCACCGCCTTCGTCGAATCCGGGTTGGCACGATTCGCGGGTGAGTTGTCGAACACGGCGTCGCAGACGATCCGGGCACCGAGATTCAAGTCGCGCGGTTCGGCGAGCATGTAATGGCTCTGCCACCCGAAGTCGAATGCAGGCACGTCGAGCAGGACCTCCGGCTTCGATCCGACCTCCTCCAGCGTGTAGCGAAACGACTTGCCGCGCAGGTGCATGTGAGGCATGAACGAGAGCAGCCTCGTGGGCCGCAGAACCGGCACCTGCGACCGCACCGGATGGGCGGCGGCGCCGGGTGGGATGACGAATTGTGAGTTGGCGATGCCCAGCGTGATCGCCTCGCGCTCCGGTGGTGTCGAGGCGAGGATGAGGCCCACCTTGGAACGGTCGGTGGTGGCGACGCCGTTGGGCGTGTAATGCAGCTGGAAGCGGAGCGTGCTTCCCGCCGCGATCCGTTTGGCCGTGCCCGGCGGGTACACGCTCGGCATGTCGCCGGGTGCGTACCCGCAGAGGTGCCCGAGCCCCGCGACGCCGCGGTCGCGACGCTTCCCGGGGTCGTCCACGAACACGATGATGTGGTGCACCACGCCAGGGTCGCCGGGACGCGCCTCGGCCGCCTGGACCCACACGTCCTCCGTGAAGGCGGTCGGTACCGAGACGTTGACGTAGGGCATCGTCCCCTGCGCCGGCACCGGGTTGGCGGCTGGAATCTCGAAGACGACGTCCGGTCGCCCGATCGTCCATCCGTCGGCGAAGGCCCGGGGTGCTGGGGCGACGCCCTCGCCGCGCGGCGCGTCGGCTGCGACCCACGCCAGCACCTTCGCCCGGTCCGTCGCCGACAGTCGGCGGTCGTTCACGAACCGCCCGTGTCTCGGGTCGGCATGCCACGGCGGCATCCGCCGGTTCTCCACCACCTCGGCGATCATCGCGGACTGCCGGTAGGCGTCCTCGTAGGTGAGCAGCGAGAAGCCTCCCACCTGGCCGGGCCGGTGGCAGGACTGGCACTTCGCCTGCATGATCGTGGCGATATCGTCATTCCACGTGACGCCGCCTTCGATCGGGGGGGCGGGCTCGTGCTCGTCGAGCCACGCGGCGATGTCGGCGTTGGCCGGTCTCACGCGCTCGAGATCGGCGAGCGCCGAGCGACGAGGCTGGAGCCTGGTGAGCCGGCAGCCCGCCACGGGGGTGCCGCGCGGGTCGATGCGCTGCGGCGCGGCGTCGACGATGGCATCGATCGCATCGGCGAGCCACGTGTGTCGGGGCTCGGGCAGTGACGAGTCGTACCCATGCTGGTCGTCGATCGCCCCGCGGTACCGCATGATGCCCCGGGCGTCGACCACGATGCATTCATTCGATCGTTCCACCATGACCGCGTCGGCGACGACATTGCCCGCGTCATGCAGCAGCGGGAACGACAGTCCGCGCTCCCGAGCCCAGCCGGCGAGCTTCTCGGCCGTCTCTCCCGCGCCGGAGGCGACGGCGAAGAACCGGATGCCGTCGTCGTCGTAGCGCGTCGCCAGTTCGCCGAGCCGCGGAAGGTACTTCTCACCGAGGGGGCAGCCGGGCGAGACGAAGACGAGCACCGCCGCGCGCACGGCCTTGTGGCCCAGGACGCGGCCGAGGAAACCGTTGGCCCGCGCCAGCCCGTAGAACCACACCTCGTCTCCGCTGACGACGTCCGGAAGCCGAAAGTCGCCGACCCGGGTGCCCACGAGGCGATCGACGGGCAGCGCGGCCCCGTCGGCCCCGGCGGCCCGAATGGGGTTGGTGTGCACGGCCACCAGCAGGAAGACGGCGGCAAGCCGACGGAGGGTGGCGGCCATCGAAGGTTTCTCGGGAATGGATCGCATGCAGAATCGACCGCACGAGGGACCGCACGAC
>DNLZ01000303.1:1177-1480 GCA_003488325.1 Planctomycetaceae bacterium | reverse complement strand
GGTGAGCCTCGACCGCCCGGGTCGCTCGACATGTGGTATGACCCACGCCGCGTTTCCTGACTGTCCCGCCCCTGCGAGCCATGCCATGTTCGCCTATGCCGGCGCGATCAAGACGCTCCTCGCCCCCGTGACCGCGCTGGAGATCGCCCAGAACGTGCTGCTGCAGTCCGGGTTCCACATCTTCGATCCGCTGCAGCCGGGCAAGGTCACCGTGTGCGGCGAGCATGCCGCGGGCGTGCTCGTCACCGTGGTGTCGATCGAGTGCGAGGGCGGTTCCGCGACGGTGGTCAACGCGTTCAGTCC
>DNLZ01000303.1:0-800 GCA_003488325.1 Planctomycetaceae bacterium | reverse complement strand
GCCGGATCGGGTGTCGCCGGCTTACCACCGGCCGGGCCGAGGGCTTGTTCGAGGAGCGGCCGGAGCCTCGCGGCGTAGAGGTCGTAGCCGGCGGGCGCGAGATGGACGGCGTCGGGGGCGTAGAGATCCCTGTCGAGCGTCCCGTCGGCGTTGAGAAGATCGCCCGTGAGATCGAGCAGCGTGAGCCGTGGATCGCGTGTGAGATCCAAGCCGTCGAGCGAGGTGTTCGTCTTCTTGATGTCCTCGTAAAACGGAACACCCGGCGCGTGGGCGGGAAAAATCTTCACCACCACGATCTCAGCCTCGGGAAACCGCTCCCGCAGGTTTGCCGCGCAGGCCTTGATGCCTTCGGCCGCCGGCTCGATGCCCGTCTCAGGCGTGAAAAACATGTTGTTGTTGCCGATCAAGAGCACGCACACCCTCGGTTCGAGACCGTCCACGCCACCGTGATCGAGCCGCCACAGGACGTTCTGCGTCTTGTCGCCACCGATTCCGATGTTCACCGTCTTCCACTTCGGGAAGTGGTTGGCCCATGTGGAGCCCCACTGTTGTGTGATCGAGTCTCCGACTAGCAGCACGTCGATCGGCCCTCGTGAAGCGTGGGCCGTCTTCACCAGCCTCGCGTGCGCGTCGAGCCAGCTCGTGCCACCCCAAAACCCGGCCGCCGGCGTGGTGGGCCAGAGGTCCGGCCGGTGCTGCCTCGCCTCGGCCCCCGGGCGCCGCTCGTACTCGGGCTTGAGCACATAGGCCCGCTCCTCATCGGTCAGCGGCCAGCCGGTTGTCTGCGGATCCATTGCGCC
>DNLZ01000488.1:15149-15984 GCA_003488325.1 Planctomycetaceae bacterium | reverse complement strand
CGAGCGAGAGTCGCGGTCCGATGCCCATCCCCGCCGTCCACGCGCGTCGCGGCTCGACCCTGCTTGCCTGCACGGTCTGGCTCTGGCTTGCCGGCCACGGTCGGGCGGAGATCGCCGCCCGGACGATCGCCGTGCCGATGCGGGACGGCGTGTCACTCGCGACGGATGTCTATCGTGATGCAGCGGCGCCGCCCGCACCCGTCATCCTCGTGCGGACGCCCTATGACCGGACGAAGCAGCGGCCGCTGGCGGAGCGGTTCGCCCAGGCGGGCTACGTGGCCGTGTTCCAGGACTGCCGTGGGACACACGGCTCCGATGGCGTGCTCGCCCCCTACAACAACGAGGGACAGGACGGCTACGACACGATCGAGTGGATCACGCGACAGGATTGGTGCAGCGGCCGCGTGGGCATGGCGGGCGGCTCGTACGTCGGCGCCGTGCAATGGCAGGCCGCGGTCGAGCAGCCGCCGGGACTCGCCGTGATCGCGCCGCAGGCGACGTGGAGCAGCTTCCACCGCAACCTCTATCTCGGCGGGGCCGTGCGGCTGGCCCTGATCGCCGGCTGGATCGCGAGCAATACGCCGCGGCCCGACGGACTGCAGCCGGCCGACATGAACGAGGCGCTCCTGCGACTGCCACTCGCGGACGTGGACGAGGCGATCGGCTGCGGGTCGATATCAGCGGCGCGATCTTTCCGCTCTACGACCGTAATCCCAACACCGGCCTGGGACCCTTCGACGGCACGACGGCGATCGCGACCGAGCGGGTGCACCACGGCCCGCAGACCCGGTCGCGGCTCATCCTGTCCGTCGTCACGGGCACGGCCGGGCCTTGA
>DNLZ01000488.1:0-15000 GCA_003488325.1 Planctomycetaceae bacterium | reverse complement strand
GCCCTGGCTCGACGCCTACCTCACGCACCCCGAGCCGAACGGCTTCTGGACCCGGCTCGACCTGACGCCGCATCTCCCCGCACTCGACATGCCCGCGCTCCACGTCGTGGGCATGTACGACTTCTTCTCCCGCGAGTCGGTCGACACNNNNCACGGGCACGGCCGGGCCTTGAGGGCACGACGACCACCCGATCGATGAGTCCCTGATCGCGCGATTGTGGTCGTCCACCCAACCACATCGGACACGACGTGCGTCATCCTGCGGCTTCGTGCCGTCTCGCACGAAAAGAGCCAAAGCTCCCCGAGTAGGATTCGTCACAACTGCTGTTTTGTGCGGGAAACACGCGGTTTGTGCGAATAGGTGACTCAAAAAACGACTCACTTTCCAGTCCGCAGGAGGACGCGTGAGTTCGCACCGGGGCCCTGAGCGGTGTTCGGCAAAGGGCCGCGGCAGATGAACCCGCACTCCGGCATCTACCCAGCGATCATGCCGCGGCGGAGCCAGACTCCGGGATCGCAGTCGGTTACACCAGGAAGCCGCACGCTGGTGAAAGTGGTTCGGCGCATGCGCTCGTGGGCAGGGCACGTGGACTTTGCAGACTGCCTTCAATGCGTGTACGCTTGTACGTATGGTTACGCTCGCTGATATCGAGGCTGCTGCCGTTTCGCTCTCGCCGGCTGAGAAGCAAGAGTTGATGCTCTTCCTGGCGTCACGGCTTCGGGCTGAGGGTGCGGCGCTGCCGGAACCCCGCGTGTTTTCGGCGGACGAGATGGCCCGCTGGATTGCTGAAGATGAAGCCGACATGCGCCGCCTGCGGGAGCAGCCGTGAGGCTGTTTCTGGATTCAAGCGTCATGATCGCCGGAGCCGCATCGGCCGAAGGCGCGTCCCGGTCGGTGTTCCGCCTTGCCGGAACACATGAGTGGCGATTGGTGACGACACCCTATGCCGTCGAAGAGACCGTTCGGAATCTCGCGGCCTTCGCACCATCAGTCACCGCATCGTGGTTGAGACTCCGGAGCCAGCTCGTCGTCGTCGACGATGTCGTGACAATCGACAAGCCCGCCGTATTTCCCGTAGAGAAGGACCGACCCATTCTCTTCAGTGCCTTGGCATCGGCCGATGTTCTTCTGACGCTCGATCGAGCTGATTTCAGCCGCCTTCTTGGCGACCTGTTCTATGGTCTCGCAGTCATGACCCCCGGCATGTGGCTCTCGCGCGAGCGAGAGGCAGGACGCTTGGGGCGAGTGTGACGCGGTATTGCCAGAGCGTCCCAGCGAACGTCCTGCGACGCAATGCGAGCCGGTGCGGCATCCTGCGAAGAAAACTCCCCGAGTAGGATTCGAACCTACAACCTACCGGTTAACAGCCGGCCGCTCTACCGTTGAGCTATCGGGGATCGGGATGGGCTCACTGGCTGGACACAGCGTGCGGTGCCGCGCCCGCGGCGACGGTCCGCTGCCGCCGCAGCCGTTGACGTTACGCTACCCCATTTACACGGCGGAATCGAGAGGTTCGACCGCGGCGTCTCACGACGGCCTCAGTTCGCGTTCGCCTCGCGGCGCTTCTCGAGCACGACCGCATTGCCCTTCGCGTTGTACTCGATGCGCGTCATGAACGACCGCATCAGCATCACGCCGCGACCGCTCGGGACGTCGAGCCGCTCCTCGAGCGTGCAGTCGGGCACCTGTGCCGGGTCGAAGCCATCCCCCTCGTCCTCCACCTCGATCTTGACGTGATTCGTGCTCACCTCGCACAAGACCGCGACGCACTTCGCAGGATCGAGCTTGTTGCCGTGCACGATGGCGTTGACGATCGCCTCCTCCGCGGCGAGGTGGATGGCGAACACCTCCTCCGCGGACCACCCGTGGGCGCCGAGCTGCTCGAGCAATTCGTCAGTGACCGTTCGGCTCGCACCCCGCTCGCTCGGCAGGCGAACCTGCCGATGCCAGCCAGCCGTCGATTCATGTCCCATGGCGGTCAGTTCCCCGTGGCCCGGCCACGCCCCGTCGTCCTAAAAGGCGGCGAGCGCCTCGGACTCCCCATCGCGGATGTCGAACAACTTGTCGAGTTTGGTGATCCGGAACACCTCGAGAATCTCCGGTCGGATGTGGCACATGCGCAACCGGCCGTTGAGCGTCTTCACCTTGCGATCGAGCACGATGAGCTTGCCGAGCGTCGCGCTCGAGATGAATTCGACATTCGAGAAGTTGAGGACCATTTTGCGGCCATTCTGGGCGTCGACCAATCCGAAGAGCTCCTGTCCAAGCTCGTGGATGCTCGATTCGTCGAGCACCGTCTTGTCGACGAAGCGGACGACCGTGACATCGCCGACTTTTGAAACGTCGATCCGGTGGTGGGCCGTCATGGAGCCGCTCCGAATTGGCAGTCACACCCAAGCGAGTCGTGCAAGGTAGTCGCTGAGCCGCGAACGTGCCACGACCCCCCTCCCACAAGCGGCAATCGTCTCAGTGCCGGTCGTTTTCGCCTCGCGCTGCCACTTTGGCAGAGACGTGCCCACCGTCACGTTCACCACAAATATAGATTGCGAGCCCGATTTCGCCATCGAGCAGCGGAATTCAATGGGAAACCACATTTTCCGCTTTGTGGCGCGCCAGTTGCTCTCCTTGCGGCACGTCGTACGGCCGGTGCCGGGGCGGCAGGTTCGGGTCGGTGCACATCGCCCGTAGGGTTCCCTTCTCCGCCGGCTTCTCTGCCGGTGGAGAAGATGCCTCGCGGCATGACGTCCGGACCGGCCGCACCGCGAACCGTATCCGTCACGTCCGTCCTTCCCGAATCCACCCTTCCCAAGTCCGACCGTTCCCGAGACAGGAGACGACGAGGATCATGTCAGCGACCGCCACCAAAAGTGCAAAGAAGAAGTCGACCCTGATGCCGCTCGGCGATCGGGTGGTCGTGGAGCGCGAGGAAGGGGTGCAGAAGACATCCGGCGGAATCCTCCTCCCCGATTCCGCGAAGGACAAGCCCGCGCGGGGAACCGTGGTGAGCGTCGGCGAAGGCAAGCTCGACGACAAGGGACACCGCCACCCGCTGCAGGTTCGGCCCGGTGACCGGGTCGTCTTCACGAGCTACGCGGGTGAGCCCTTCAAGGTGGGCGATGCCGAGCTCCTGCTCATGCGGGAGGACGACATCCTGGCGGTGCTGGGCTGAGTCTGAGGCCGCCGTGCGGCGGCGTGTCGTTCCGACCCCAAACCATCGTTCCGTGACACTCGATCCGATCCACGACGAAAACCAACCCCTCTCCGGAGTATCCGACCCATGGCCAAGATGATGGCATTCGACCAGGAAGCGCGTGAGGCGATGCGCCGCGGCGTGCAGAAGCTCGCTCGTGCCGTGAAGGTGACGCTCGGCCCCAAGGGGCGCAACGTCATCCTCCAGAAGAGCTTCGGCTCGCCGACCGTGACCAAGGACGGTGTGACGGTCGCGAAGGAGATCGACCTCGAGGACGTCTACGAAAACATGGGCGCCCGGATGGTGCGGGAGGTCGCGAGCAAGACGAGCGACGTCGCCGGTGACGGCACGACGACCGCCACGGTGCTGGCGGAGGCGGTGTTCAACGAGGGCCTCAAGGCCGTCGTCGCGGGCGTGAACCCCGTGCAGATGAAGCAGGGCATCGAGAAGGCGGTGGCCGAGATCACGGCGAAGCTCGTGGATCTCGCCATCCCGGTGAAGGGCCGCAAGGAAATGGCCCAGGTGGCGGCGATCGCCGCCAACAACGACGCCGAGATCGGCGAACTGCTCGCCGAGGCGATGGACAAGGTCGGCAAGGACGGCGTCATCACCGTCGACGAGGGGAAGAGCCTGAAGACGGAGATCGAGTTCGTCGAGGGGATGCAGTTCGACCGCGGCTACCTGTCGCCGTACTTCGTGACGAATCCGCAGCAGATGCAGTGCGTGCTCGAGGACTGCTACATCCTCGTCTTCGAGAAGAAGATCTCGAGCGTCAAGGACATCGTGCCGCTGCTCGAGGCCGTCGTGAACGCCGGCAAGCCTCTGCTGATCGTGTCTGAGGAGGTGGACGGTGAGGCGCTCGCCACGCTCGTCATCAACCGGCTCCGCGGCACGTTCCAGATCTGTGCGGTGAAGGCTCCCGGCTACGGCGACCGCCGCAAGGCGATGCTCGAGGACATCGCGATCCTCACCGGGGCGACGGCCGTGTTCGAGAACCTCGGCATGAAGCTCGAGAACCTCGGGCTGGCCGAGCTTGGCCGGGCCAAGAAGGTGATCGTCGACAAGGACAACACGACCATCATCGAGGGAGCCGGCAAGTCGGGCGACATCAAGGCGCGGATCGAGCAGATCCGTCGCGAGATCGAGAACTCGACGAGCGACTACGACCGGGAGAAGCTCGAGGAGCGGCTCGCGAAGCTCGCCGGAGGGGTCGCGAAGATCAACGTCGGGGCGGCGACCGAGAGCGAGATGAAGGAGAAGAAGGCCCGCGTCGAGGACGCGCTCCACGCGACCCGGGCGGCCGTGGAGGAGGGGATCCTTCCCGGCGGCGGCGTGGCCCTGCTCCGTGCCAGTTCGCAGGTGAAGCCGAAGGGCCTCAGCGACGATGAGACGGTCGGGTTCAACATCGTGGTGCGGGCGGCCCGGGCGCCGCTGACCATGATCGCGGCGAACGCCGGCCAGGATGGCTCGATCGTCTGCGAGAAGGTGCTCGCCGCGAGCGGCAATCAGGGCTACAACGCCGCCACGGGCGAGTACGAGGACCTCGTGAAGGCCGGCGTGATCGATCCCGCGAAGGTCACCCGTACCGCGCTTCAAAACGCCACCAGCGTGTCGACGCTCCTGCTCACGAGCGATGCCCTCATCGCCGAGAAGCCGAAGGAGTCGAAGGCGAAGGGTCACGCGGGTCACGGCGGCGACTACGACATGTACTGATCCGCCGGCCCACGGCCTGCGGCTGTCCCTCATGGTGAGGTCCGTCATGGCGAGCCGGTTCATCCGTCGGTGAACCGGCTCGCGTGTTTCGTGGCGACAGTCGTGCGGCGGCGGGCCGCGGTGCTCCCCTGGCGCCGGTCCAATCAGGTCCATGACCCGATCCGTCATCGAGCGGCCGTCGCGGGTCGTGGTCGCCATGTCCGGCGGCGTCGATTCGAGCGTCGCCGCGGCCCTGCTCGTCGAGCAGGGCCACGACTGCGTCGGCGTCTTCATGCGGCAGGGCCTGCCGGCTGCCGGTCCGGCGTCGTCTGGAACTGACGAGGCCGCGGCACCGCGGGCAGGACACCAGGGCTGCTGCGGCGTTGCGGACGCGCTCGACGCGAGGCGGGTTGCGGACCGTCTCGGGATTCCGCTCTATCCGCTCGATCTCACCACCGACTTCGCACGGGTCATCGACTATTTCGCGGAGGAGTACGGTCGTGGTCGTACGCCGAACCCCTGCGTCCGATGCAATGCATGGCTCAAGTTCGGCCGTCTCTTCGACCATGCCGACGCGATCGGCGCGACCCACGTGGCCACCGGCCACTACGCGATCCTCGAATCCACCGAGGCGGGTGACGTGGCGGTGCGGCGCGGGCTGGACCGCGCGCGGGACCAGTCCTACGTGCTCTTCGACGTGCGCCCGGACCGTCTCCGAAGAATGCTCCTGCCTGTGGGGAGGATGCCCAAGGCGGAGGTGCGGGCGCGGGCCGCGGACCTGGGGCTCGCGACCGCCGACAAGCCGGACAGCCAGGAGATCTGCTTCGTCACCCCCGGACGGCATGCGGCGCTCGTCGCGGACCGGCTCGGCGGCTCGCGCGCCGGTGAGATCGTCGACGAGCGCGGGCAGGTGCTGGGGCGCCATCCGGGCATCGAACACTTCACCGTGGGTCAGCGGCAGGGGCTCGGGATCGCGACGGGCCGGCCGCTCCACGTCGTGCGCATCGAGGCCGCCAGCTGCCGCGTCGTCGTCGGTCCGCCGGAATCGGTCCCATGCGGGCACCTCGTGGCGGCCGACGTGACCTGGCATGGCGCTCCCCCAACCGAGCCGTTCGCCTGTGACGTGCAGTGCCGTGCCCAGCGCCGAGCGGCCCCCGCGATCGTGTCGCCCCTGCCCGACGGCCGCTTCGAGGCCCGGTTTACCGGGGGGCCGGCCGATGGGCCGGGCCCGATTTCGCCGGGGCAGCCGGCCGTCTGCTACCTGGACGACCGCCTCCTCGGAGGTGGGTGGATCGAGTCCTGACGGCCGCTTTCCCCGCGCCGATCCGCGAACTAGGCTTGCGCGGAAATCGTCCGGCACGGCCCGTGCCGCACCGTCCCCTCATCCCGCTGGTGCCCGCCGATGAATCCGCTCGTCGATCGACCGTGGAGCGTCCCCGTGCCGGTCCTGCTCGGCCTGGCCATGGTGCTCGGCCTGATCGTCCTCACGATGCTCCTGCTCGTCGTGAACTACGGGCAGATCTGGTTTCAGGCCTACTGGTCGAAGGCGCGGGTCACCTTCCTCGAGCTGCTCGGGATGAGCCTCCGCAAGGTGAACGCCCGCACGATCGTGCAGGCGCGCATCATGGCGACGCAGGCGGGGCTGGGCCCGGACATCACCAGCCGGCGGCTCGAGGCCCACTATCTCGCCGGAGGGGACGTGCCGCGCGTGATCCGGGCGCTCATCGCAGCCCAGCGGGCCGACCTCGACCTCGACTTCGACCGGGCGTGCGCCATCGACCTCGCCGGCCGTGACGTGCTCGACGCGGTGCAGACGAGCGTCAACCCGAAGGTCATCGACTGCCCCGACACATCGAGCGGCAAGACCACGCTCTCCGCGGTGGCGAAGAACGGCGTGGAGCTGCGCATCCGCGCGCGGGTCACGGTGCGCACGAACCTCCAACAGCTCATCGGCGGTGCCACCGAGGAGACGATCATCGCCCGCGTGGGCGAGGGCATCATCACGTCGATCGGTTCGTCGGAAAGCCACTTCCAGGTCATGGAGCACCCGGACACGATCTCGAAGGCGGTGCTGCAGCGGGGCCTCGACGCGCAGACGGCCTTCCAGATCGTCTCCATCGACATCGCCGACATCGAGATCGGTGAGAACATCGGGGCGCGGCTGCAGGCCGACCAGGCCGAGGCCGACACGCGGGTCGCGCAGGCCAAGGCGGAGGAGCGGCGGAGCGTCGCCATCGCGCGTGAGCAGGAGATGAAGGCCGCCACGGCGGAGAACCGGGCCCGTCTGCTCGAGGCGGAGGCGCTGGTGCCCAAGAGCATCGGGCAGGCCTTCCGGGCGGGGCGTTTTGCCGACCTTGCCGGGACCCGAGGCGGTCCGGCCTGAGCGACCGCTCCAGTTTGCCCCGTTTGCCGGCGCTCGTCCGCATGATCGGTGCAGACGGGGAATTCGGCCAAACCTTGCGGGCTCCGCGTGCCGATCTTCCCTGCAGAGGGAGTCGTCGCCCGTCAAGACGACGGCCGGCACGGCCGGCTCGACGACCCCCGACACCAGCGTTACGGCAAGGGAGTGTGCCATGGCGATGCGTCAGTTGCGTGTCTACACGGGGCCCGACATCGAGCACGGTGGCCTGAGCCTCGCGCCACCGCCGGCCAGCGGCGATCGCGTCCGCGTCACGCTCGGCGAGGTGCTCCCGCTCCTGGCCGATGCCGTCGCCAGCAGCCGGACGTGGCTCTCCGACTTCGCCGACGACGAACTGGAGATCTCCGCCGATCTGCACGATGTCCTGCAGGCCTACCGGCACTTTCGCCGGCCCGGTGCCTGAAGCCCGCGTGGGCTCGGGTGCCGCATCCGAGCCGCGGACTCCCGGATGCATAAGCGTGACGTGAGGGGGTCGCTACCTCTTGCGGGTGAAATTCTGCGGGGGCATACTCACCCCCCGTATGACGCATGGAGTCAATCTCGTCGATCTCGGCCGGCGCGTGCGGGCAGTCCGCGTGGCGCGCCGGTTGACGCTGGAGGAGGTCGTCTCGCGGACCGACTTCACCGTCAGCTGGCTGTCGAAGCTCGAGAACGGTCAGCTCTCACCCTCGCTCGAGGGTCTCGTGCGGCTCGCCGAGGTGCTCGAGTGCGGCCTCGACGCGCTCGTCGCGGGACTTGCCGCCGAGCCGCAGTTCGTGGTGGTCCGCAGTGGCGAAGGGGAAACCCTGCCGGGGAAGAACGGTCGTTCGGGTGTCGGCATCCGCAGCCTCGCGAGCCGCTGGCGTGATCGACTGATGCATCCGACGATCCTGCATCTCTCGGGGCAGGGAACGCGGAAGTATCCCGACCATCACGATGGAGAGCGATTCCTCCTCGTGCTCGACGGCTCGGTCCGCCTCGCCTACGGGGACGAGCGGATCGTCCTGGGCCCCGGCGACAGCGTGTACCTTTCCGCCGTCATCCCGCACACGCTGCAGCCGCTCGACAAGGGGACGGCACGCGTGCTGAGTGTCTCGAGCGAACGCACCGGGTCGGTCGCGCGGGCCGAGCCGGGGCGGCGGGCGCGCGGCGGCTGATGCGCGGAGCGCGTCGTCGTGTCAGCCGTCGACGGGCCGGGCGGGCGTCGTCAGCACGATCTGCCAAAACTCGAGATCGAGCCACCGGCCGAATTTGAAGCCAGCCTCGCGGACCGTGCCGCAGTGCGCGAATCCCGCCGACCGATGCAGGGCGATGCTCGCCACGTTGCTCGAATCGATGCCCGCGACGAGAACGTGGACGTCGTGACGGGCGACCTCGGCGACGACGGCGTCGAGCAGCCTCCGGCCGATGCCACGGCCGCGATGGGCCTCCGCCACGTACACGGAATGCTCCGCCGAGTACTTCGAGGCGGGTCGGGCGCGAAACGCCGTCCATGTGGCGAACCCGGCGAGCATGCCGTGCTCGGCCTCGATGCCGAGCACGGGAATGCCCGAGCGTCGCTTGGCGGCGAGCCAGCGACGCACGTCGGCCTCCGAGCGCTCGCGGTACTCGTAGATCGCGGTGGAGCGCAGGATCGCGTCGTTGAAGATCGCCCGGATCGCGGGGAGGTGCCGCGGGGTGCAGTGGATGATCGGGGGAGTGTCCATCGCCGGACCGGTCATGGAAGCGGCGGACATCGCGCCTCGCTGGCGGGGGGGCATCGTCCGTGATTCGTCCGTGGCGCCGACTGCGGCTCGCCGGGGATTGGTTCGTGCGTGGCGGGCCGACCGGGTGTCCGCGAGGGTGATTGCCCCGCCGCTCGCCCCGCATCACCATTGTGACGACCCGGCGGGAGGTCCGCCACGGCGATCGGCGACCGGCAGCGGGGCAGGGTGATGATGCGAGCGTGGCTGGCGTGGCTTGTCGGCGCGTGCGTGGTGGTCGTGCAACCGGCGGCGCGACCGGCGGTCGGCGCGGAGCCACGCCGCCCCAACGTCCTCGTCCTCCTCGCCGACGACGCCGGCTGGGGGGACTTCGGGGTGAGCGGCAACGTGGTCGCGCGCACGCCGCACATCGACGGGCTCGCCCGTGCCGGCGTGAGCCTCGACCGTTTCTACGTCTGCCCCGTCTGCTCACCGACTCGTGCGGAGTTTCTGACGGGCCGCTGGTACCCGCGGACCGGCGTGACCGGCGTCTCGACCGGCCACGAACGGCTCGAGCTCGACGAGGCGACGATCGCCGACGCATTTCGCGCCGCGGGGTACGCCACGGGCTGCTTCGGCAAGTGGCACAACGGCAGCCAGTGGCCCTACCACCCGATGGCCCGTGGCTTCGACACCTTCTACGGTCATTCGTCCGGACACTGGGGCGAATACGTCGATCCTCCGCTCGAGCGCGAGGGCCGCATGGAGCGAGCCAGCGGCTACATCGTCGACGCCTGCACCGACGAGGCGATCGCGTTCATCCGCCGGCACGCGACGCAGCCGTTCTTCTGCTATGTGCCCTTCACCACGCCGCACTCCCCGTGGGCCGCGCCGGCGGTCAACTGGGAGCGTTTTCGCGGGATCGAGATCGTCCAGCCGGCGACGCAGCCGGAGAAGGCGGACGCCGATCAGACCCGCTGCGTGCACGCGATGCTCGAGAACCAGGACGAGAACGTCGGTCGTCTGCTCGCGACGCTCGACGAACTCCGGCTCGCCGACGACACGATCGTCGTCTACTTCTCCGACAACGGACCCAACGGCGACCGGTGGAACGGAGGCATGGCAGGCCGCAAGGGAACGACCGACGAGGGCGGGGTGCGCTCCGTGTGCTTCCTGAGGTGGCCGCGCGGGCTGCCGCGCGGACGCACCGTGACCCAGATCGCGGGCGCCATCGACCTCCTCCCCACCCTCACGGCGCTGGCGGGCGTCGAGCCGGTCGGCCGACAGCCGCTCGACGGCCGTGACCTCGTGCCGCTGCTCCGCGGCGACGCGCCGGACTGGCCGGATCGGGTGCTCTTCTCGACGTGGGGCGGACGCACGAGCGCGAGGTCGCAGCGGTATCGACTCGACGCGACGGGCCGGCTCTTCGACATGGTCGCCGACGAAGGGCAGACCCGCGATCTGGCCGCCGAGCGCGCGGACGTGCGGGCCCGACTCGCCGAGGCCGTCGCCGCATGGGAGCGCGACGTGCAGCTGCCGCCGCGCGGCGCGGGAGGCGACGGCGCGGTCGATCCGCGCCCCATCGGTGTCGGGTATCCCGAGTTTCCCGTGACGATGCTGCCGGCACGGGACGGCACGCCGGCAGGCGGCGTCGAGCGGAGCGCACGGGCGCCAAACTGTTCCTACTTCGTCCGGTGGACGGACACCGTCGGCACCATGACCTGGCAGGTCGACGTGCAGACCGCCGGCGCTTACGACGTCGTCATCGACTACACCTGCCCGCCCGAGGACGCCGGCGCCACGATCGAACTCGCCTGCCACGACCGGCGGGTGTCGGGTCGTGTCGAGCCGGGCTGGGATCCCCCGCTCCTGACCAACCAGGACACGTTGCCACGAACGGCCGGAGAGTCGAGGATGAAGGAGTTTCGCGGGCTGCACCTGGGCACGCTGCGGCTCGAGCGGGGACGGGGGCCGCTCGTGCTGCGGGCGGTCGAGGTGCCGGGAAAGACGGTGATGGACGTGCGCCGCGTCACGCTCACGCTCCGCCCCTGACGTCCCGTGGAAAGCCGGCTGCGGCGCCCGGCTGCGGCATCCGGTGTGGGATCTTCCGGTTTTCGATGGTCACGAACTGACCCCAGGAGGCATCGCGATTCGATGACACGCACAGTCGCCCGGAAGGACCGCCGCGTCCGCATCGCCGTCGTCGGCCTCGGATTCGGGGCCGAGTTCATTCCCATCCACCAGCGGCATCCGCATGCCGAGCTCGTCGCCATCTGCCAGCGGTCGAGGGAGAAGCTCGACCAGATCGGCGCGGCCCACGGTGTCGAGCGGCGGTACACCCGCTACGCCGACGTCCTCGCCGATCCGGACGTCGACGCGGTCCACATCAACTCCCCGATCCCCGACCACGCATCGATGTCGCTGGCAGCCCTCGAGGCGGGCAAGCACGTGATGTGCACCGTGCCGATGGCGACGACCGTGGAGGAGTGCCGGAGGATCGTCGAGCTCGTGGAGCGGACGGGCCTCAGGTACATGATGGCGGAGACCGTGGTCTACGCGCGTGAGTTCCTCTTCATCAAGCAGATGGCGGACCGGGGCGAACTCGGGCGGATCCAGTTCGTCCAGGCGAGCCACCAGCAGGACATGGACGGCTGGCCCGACTACTGGCCGGGACTCCCGCCGATGCACTACGCCACGCACTGCGTCGGCCCCTGCCTCGCGCTCCAGCGCAAGGACGCCCGCGAGGTGAGCTGCTTCGGCTCGGGGCGGATTCGCGACGAGCTCGTCCGCGTGTACGGCTCCCCCTTCGCGGTCGAAAGCGCCCACGTGGCGCTCCGGGACAGCGACGTCGTGGCGCGTGTGATCCGCTCGCTCTTCGACACCGCACGGCAGTACCGCGAGAGCTTCGACGTGTACGGGTCGACGCGGAGTTTCGAGTGGCAGCTCTGCGAGGGGGAGGAGCCGGTGCTCCACACGGCGAAGGTGCCCGAGCCGGAGATTCCGCGCCGGGTGCCCGTGCCCGATTTCGCGCACCTGCTGCCCGAGCCGATCCGTCGCTTCACGACGGGCGGCGTCTACGATGCCGGCGAGCATCAGCACCTCTCGTTCACGCAGGGGGGCGGCCACGGCGGCAGCCATCCGCACCTCGTGCACGAGTTCGTGACCGCGCTCGTCGAGGGCCGCGACCCGTATCCGAACGCCCGCCAGAGCGCCAATTGGACCTGCACCGGACTCATGGCCCACGAGTCGGCCATGCACGGGGGCGCCGTCATGAAGCTGCCGGAATGGAGTTTTTCAGGATGAACCGCACGACGTCGGCCCTGACGATCGCGATCGGGATGCTGGCCATGCTGGCCACCGCGGCCGAGCCGCCGCTCAGGGTGCTCTTTCTCGGCGACCAGGGGCACCATCGCCCGGCGGAGCGGTTCGCGCAGCTCCAGCCCGTGCTCGCGCGGCGGGGCATCGAACTGGTCTACACCGAGCGGCTGGCGGATCTGCGGGCCGACGTGCTCGGCTCGTACGACGCGCTCGTCGTCTACGCCAACATCGATGCGCTGCCGGCGGACGGGGAGGCCGCGATCCTCGAGTTCGTTCGTGGTGGGAAGGGCCTCGTGCCGCTGCACTGCGCGAGCTTCTGCTTCCGCGACTCCCCCGCGTGGATCGATCTGGTCGGGGCACAGTTCCAGAAGCATGGCGCCGGCGAGTTCCGTGTGCGTGCCGTCGCGCCGGAGCATCCGGTGATGCGCGGTTTCGGCGGCTTCGCGAGCTGGGACGAGACCTACGTCCATACGAAGCACAACACGCGGGGCCGCACGGTCCTGGAGGAGCGGCTCGACGGCGACCGTCCCGAGCCGTGGACATGGGTGCGCGACGAGGGCCGAGGCAGGGTCTTCTACACCGCGTGGGGCCACGACGAACGCACCTGGGGGCATCCGGGGTTCCACAACCTCGTGGAGCGCGGCATCCGGTACGCGGCGGGCCGCGATCCCGCGGCCGCCGGCACGTACGTCGATCACCCGACCATGACGAGGCCGCCCGCGGGCCTCGCCCCGTTCGAGTACCAGCCGGCGAAGGTGCCCTTCTACGCGCCGGGCGGCACCCGCAAGGGGGACGAGCAGATCGCGACGATGCAGAAGCCGCTCGACCCGGAGGAGTCGCGCCGGCACGCGATCGCGCCCGAGGGATTCCGCATCGAACTCTTCGCCAGCGAACCGCTGCTCGTCGGCAAGCCGCTGGCGATGTGCTTCGACGGCGACGGCGCCGTCTACGTGGCCGAGAGCGTGGACTATCCCAACGACCTGGTCGAGCCGTCGGCTGAGGATCCGGCGGCTCCCGTCGAGGGTCGCGACCGGATCGTGAAGCTCACCGACACCGATGGCGACGGCCGAGCCGACCGACGCGACGTCTTCGCGGAGAACCTCTCGATCCCCACGAGCATGCTCGCGCACGATGGCGGGCTCATCGTCGCGATGGCGCCGGCGCTCCTGCACCTCGCGGACACCGACGGCGACGGCCGGGCCGACCGTCGCACCGTGCTCTTCACGGGCTGGGGCACCGGCGACACCCACGCCGGCCCGAGCAACCTCACCTGGGGGCTCGACGGATGGGTGTATGGCATCGTGGGGTACTCGGGCTTCAGCGGGCTGGTGGGGGGTGAGACGCACCGGTTCGGTGCCGGCTTCTGGCGGTGTCGTCCCGACGGGTCCGCCCTCGAATTCCTGCGCAGCACCAACAACAACTCGTGGGGCTTCGGCTTCAGCGAGGAGGGGCTCGTCTTCGGCTCCACGGCCAACGGGAATCCGAGCGAGCACATGCCGCTGCCGAACCGCGTCTACGAGCGGGTGCGCGGCTGGAGCGCCACCACGCTCGGGGGCATCGCGGGAAGCCCGGCGATGGAACTGGCGCCGAAAACCTCGGGAGACGGCGTCGTGGCGATCCGGCAGGTGGATCACCATGGGCGGTTCACGGCAGCCGCCGGGCACCGGCTCTACACGGCCCGGGGCTTTCCGCGCGACTACTGGAACAGGACCGCGTTCGTCTGCGAGCCGACAGCCATGAAGAGCCGGTTGAGGCAACGCTTCTCGGGAAAATGCCATCGAGCCCCGGAACCCACGGAGTGTTCGTGATCGGCGTTGCCATGACGGGCATGCCATGCGCAAACCGGCCGTTCAACCGCACCCCCTGCTGGCTGGCGGAAAAGTCTTTGTCGCTCGAGTGACGAGGCGTCAAAGAGGCCGCGGTCGCAGCGTTGCGTATGACCGGGACGAAGTCGACCGTGAGGATCGCGGAAAAAGCCACGACTCGCCGATCCAGTCGCCGGCGTTGGAATGCAGCAGGCCCGTCGACTCGAGCAGCCGTTGGACGGGCAGAATCGCCGGGCTGGGCTTGATGCGGCACGGATCGCGAGTGCCCGGTCGAGCGACCCCACCCGTCCTGGAAAAAACCCGCCCTGGTGCCCGGGACGGCGATCGCAATCGAGAGCCCTGGCCGCTCTTGGGCAGCCATGCGACCAGGATATGCTGAAGCTGCCGACCGGCGACCTGTTCGGAATCCTCTATCCGCGTCCTGGGAATCACTATGGGCGACCCGACGACCTTCGGCGGCGCACCGCTCGACGCCGCGTCGCTCGCGATCGTGGAGGAGTTCGAGTCGGCCTGGGAGCATGGCCGCCCCGACGTGGCGACGTTTTTCTCGAGGCATGCCGGAAGGCCCACGCGGCTACTCGTCGAACTCGCCGCGATCGACCTCGAGAACAGGCTCAAGCGCGGCGATGCTGCCGCCGTCGCCGACTACACGGGGCGGTTCCCGGAACTGGCCACAGACGCTGTGCTGATCCAAGAGCTGTCGCGGGTGGCGGAGCGGTTCGCCGCCCGGGCCGCGGCCGACACTCCCAACTCGGCGATCGGAGAGAGCGCGGGTGATGGCGGGGGTTTTGGCCTCCCTCTGGCGGCCGATCACCGAGCGGCCGCCAGCCGCGAGGCCAGCCTCGTCGGCAGCCGGATCGGCGGCGTGTCGAAAAGATAGCCCGGTCAATGGC
>DNLZ01000319.1 GCA_003488325.1 Planctomycetaceae bacterium | reverse complement strand
GCGGAGCCGCCGCGGCCGGGGGCGTCGACGCGGGGGCCGGAGTCACGACGGGCGCCGTCGCGGCGGGCGTTCCGGGACGGGCGATCGGCTGAAGGGAAGCCGGCACGGGCTGAGTCGCGACCGGCTGCGGTGAGCCCGGCGCGGTGGCGACGGTGGTCGCGGCGGGGCGGGCCCGTGCCGCGAGATCCTCGATCAGCTGCTCGACCTCCGGATGAAACGCGAGCCCGCGGGCCTCGTACACCTCCTGGGGCGTGACGTTGAAACGCCCGTAGAGCATCGCGTTGGCGTTGGGGTCGGCGGCGAGGCTCGCCCCGTTGAACGACACGCCGGCGAAGAGCCCGCGGCTGCGCGCGTAGGAGTAGATCTCGGCCCCCATCCGTGCGTCGGTGGCAGCGTTCGCCTGCCGGCCGATCGGCCCGAGAGCGACCGATGCGTCGGCACCGAGTGTCACCTTCTGCCCGGCGAGCATGCCCTGCAGGCTGCGGGGGGTGGCGAAGACCAGCACGATGTCGGCTGCCTGCAGGCCCGCCTGAAAGCCGAGGCTGCCGCCCCCCATCGTCACCATGAGCGGAGGACTCCACGATCCGTCGGGCCGGCGAGCCAGGAGCACGCCCTTGCCGTAATTCACCCCGAGGATGAACCCGCCCTTGATCATGTTCGGGAAGATCGCGACGCCGGAGGCACTGCCGAGCAGCGCCGGAGGGATCGACTCGATCTTGAGGTCCGAGAACTCGTCGAGCGCCTGCCGCGCGCTGATGACGGTCTGCAGTTCGGCCTGGCCGGAGGTGATCTGCAGCTGGGCACGGCCCTCCGACCCGCCGACGGCGGCGATCACGCACGCGATGGCTGCGGCGGGAAGGTGTCTCGGCCGGCGTGGCGCACGATGGTGCGTGGCGTTCATGGGAATCCTTTCCTGGTGAACTGGACTGGTATGCTCCGCACCCGGCCCCGCGGGCGTCAATCCCAGATCGGCCCCACGGTCGGCGGCGTGTGCCACGGCCCGGCGCGACGGAGTGCGAACCATGTGCGGCATCGTGGGCTATGTCGGTTTTCGTGGCGCCAGCGAGGTCATCCTCGAGGGGCTGCGGCGGCTCGAATACCGCGGCTACGACTCGGCGGGCCTCGCGACGCTCGACGCATCCGGACGGATGCAGGTGCGGAAGGCGGCGGGCCGCCTGGCGCGGCTCGAGGCGCTCGCCCGATCCGACGTGCCGGGCGGGTCGATCGGCATCGGACACACGCGTTGGGCGACGCACGGCGGGCCCACCGACGCCAACGCCCATCCGCACCTCGGCGGCGGCGGATCGCCGGCGGCGGCGAGCGTGGCGGTGGTGCACAACGGCGTCATCGAGAACTGCCATGTGCTGCGCGTGGCGCTCGAAGCGCAGGGCTATGCCTTTCGCTCCGAAACCGACACCGAGGTGATCGGTCACCTCATCGATGCCTGCCTGCAGCGGGCACGCGCGTCCACCGACTCGCCCGCGGCCGAGCACGCGTCGGAGCGCGCCGGCGCCGGCGACGCGGTCTCACGCCTCGCCGCGCCGTGCCTCGGCGCCGTGCGCGAGGCGGTCGCGCAGCTGCGCGGTACGTACGGACTGCTCGTGCTCTTCCGCGACTGGCCCGACCTCGTCGTCGCGGCCCGCTGCGGCAGCCCGCTCGTCGTGGGCGTGGGCGACGGGGAGCACTTCGTCGCCAGCGACGCCAGCCCGCTCGCGGGCCGCACCGACCGCATCGTGTACCTCGCCGACCACGAGCTCGCCGTGGTGACCGCCGACGCGCTGCGGATCAGCCATCGGGACGCGGGCCGCGTGGAGCCGGCGGTGCTGCCGCTCGACATCACGGCGGCCGACGTGGACCTCGGCGGCTATCCCCACTTCATGCTCAAGGAGATCCACGAGCAGACCGAGTCGATCCGTGCCGCCATGCGGGGCCGCCTGTCGCTCGACGACGCGACAGCCGTGTTCGGCGGGCTCAACCTCACGGCCCGCCAGCTCCAGCGGGTGAATCGCATCGTGCTGACGGGCTGCGGCACGAGCTGGCACGCGGCGCTCGTCGGGGAGTACCTCATCGAGGAGTTCGCCCGCCTGCCGGTCGAGGTGGAGTATGCGAGCGAGCTGCGCTACCGCAACCCACCGCTCGACGACGGCACGCTCCTCTTTGCGATCACGCAGTCGGGCGAGACGGCCGACACGCTTGCGGCCCTCCGCGAGATGAAGCGCAAGGGCCATCCGACGCTCGCGATCTGCAACGTCGTCGGGAGTTCGATCGCCACCGCGGCCGACGGCGGCGTCTATCTCCACGCCGGTCCCGAGATCGGCGTGGCGAGCACGAAGGCCTTCACGAGCCAGTGCGTCGTGCTCGCGATGCTCGCGCTCGCCTTCGGCCGGCTGCGGCACATGAGTTACGAGCAGGGCCGGCGGTTCATCGAGTCGCTCGAGGAGCTGCCGGACCTCGTGTCGCGGGCGCTCGCGTGCGATGCCGACGTGCGCCGCATCGCCGCGCGGTATCGGGATGCCGCGACGTTCCTCTATCTCGGTCGGCAGTACAACTTCCCCCTCGCACTCGAAGGTGCACTCAAGCTCAAGGAGATCTCCTACATCCACGCCGAGGGCTATCCGGCGGCCGAGATGAAGCACGGACCGATCGCGCTGGTGGACGAGGCGACGCCGAGCGTGTTTCTCATCCCGCAGGGGGCGGTGTACGAGAAGGTGCTCTTGAACGTCGAGGAGATCCGCGCCCGCAAGGGGCCGGTGATCGCCGTCTGCGGTCCGGACGACGACCGTGTGCGGGCGCTCGTCAACGATGTCATCGAGGTGCCCGAGGCCCCCGACTTTCTCCAGCCGATCGTGGCGGCGATCCCGCTGCAGCTGCTCGCGTACCACATCGCCGTGCTCCGCGGCTGCGACGTCGACAAGCCGAGAAACCTCGCGAAGAGCGTCACCGTGGAGTAGGTGTCCGCCCGTCGCTGGCGCAGGCGAGACGGCGGCCGCTCGGGTCGTGCATGGCAGCCACTTCCATCGGCGTGGCAGGCTGGTAGGATCGGAATCGGACGACCCACTCGCCCGAGTGGCGGAATTGGCAGACGCGCAAGATTCAGGTTCTTGTCCAGGTAACTGGGTGGAGGTTCAAGTCCTCTCTCGGGCACTCTCGGCATTGTCGCCGCATGCGGCCACGGCATGCGAGGCGTGAAGGACGGGCCGCTCCCGCG
>DNLZ01000387.1:2303-4061 GCA_003488325.1 Planctomycetaceae bacterium | reverse complement strand
CTCTCCCTCGGGCTCGGCTCGGCCGCGATCCGCGACAAGAACGGCTTCAGCTACGCGGCCATCCTCGAGGTGGCCGCCCTCTTCGTGGGCATCTTCATCTGCATGCAGCCGGCGCTCGCCATCCTCAACGAGCGGGGCGCGAGCCTGGGCATCGACTCGCCACGGGCCTTCTTTTGGATCACGGGAGCCCTCTCGGCGGTGCTCGACAACGCACCGACCTACCTCGTGTTCTTCCAGACCGCGCAGGCCATGGAATCGACCGGGGCGACGATGGCGGGCGTGGACGTGGGCCGCCTGACCGGCATCAGCCTCGGCGCGGTCTTCCTGGGCGCGATGACCTACATCGGCAACGGGCCGAACTTCATGGTGAAGGCGATCGCCGAGCAGTCGGGCGTCCGCATGCCGAGCTTCTTCGGCTACGTCCTCTACAGCGTCGGCATCCTGCTGCCCGTCTTCGCCCTCGTGTCGTTCCTCTTCCTCTGACCGCATGTCCCGCCGACCCAGACGCCCGAGCCGAGTGCACCGCCCCGCCGGCGCGGGAGCGGCCGGCGGGGCCGAGTCGTCCGCCGCGGAGACGCCCCATGAGGGCGGCTTCGACGTGGTGACGAACGACGCCCAGCTGCGGGAACTCGTGCGGCGACTCTCGGACCAGCCCCACGTCGCCTTCGACACCGAGTTCGTCTCGGAGCACACCTACCGCAGCCAGCTCTGCCTGCTCCAGGTGGCGGCGCCGGGCGTGCTCGCGGTGGTCGACACGCTCGCGGTGCCGGAACTCGACGCCTTCTGGCGACTGCTCGCCGAGCCCGGTCGCACGACCGTCGTGCACGCCGGCCGCGAGGAAATGGGGTTCATCCTCCATGCGATTCGCACCCGACCGGCCACGCTCTTCGACGTGCAGGTGGCGGCGGGGCTCGTGGATCATGACTACCCGGCCGGGTACGCGGCGATCGTGCGTCGCTTCCTGTCGCTCCCGACGAACAAGGGCGAGACCCGCACCGACTGGCGGAAGCGACCGCTCACCACGGCGCAGCTCGAATATGCCGTCGACGACGTGCGTCACCTCGAGACGCTCTGGCGCACCCTCGGCGACCGCCTCGATCGGCTCGGACGGACCGCCTGGATGCAGGAGGAGATGGCCTCGTGGCAGGACGACGTCGAGGAGTCGTTCGTGCGGAAGCGCTGGCGGCGGGTCAGCGGCCTCAATGGGCTCTCGCGGCGGGAGCTGGCGCTCGTGCGTGAACTGTGGCATTGGCGCGATCAGGTGGCGGAGGAGCGCGACATGCCGCCGCGGCGGGTGCTGCGTGACGACCTGCTGGTGGAGTTGGCGAAGCGCAAGAGCGCCGACGAGCGCGACATCGCCGCCGTCCGCGGGATGCAGCGGTCCGACCTCCGTCACATCCTGGGCGGACTCGCCGACGCCCTCCAGCGCGGGCTCGCCGTCCCGGACGACGAGTGCCCGGGAGGAGAACGGCACCGCGCACCTCCCCCTCAGCTCGCCATGCTCGGGCAGTTTCTGGCGACGGCGGTCGCCGGGATGTGCCGGCAGATGGCGCTCGCGCCGGCCCTCGTCGGCACCTCGAGCGACATGCGCGACCTGCTGGCCCACAAGCTCGGCTACCACGCCGGCGACCGGGAGCCCCTGCTCGCCACCGGCTGGCGACGCGAGGTGGTGGGCGACCTCGTCGACGACCTGCTCGCAGGCCGCGCCTCGCTGCGGATCGGCGACGTCCGCTCCCACGACCCGCTGGTCATCGACCG
>DNLZ01000387.1:0-1969 GCA_003488325.1 Planctomycetaceae bacterium | reverse complement strand
CGGCACCAGCGCGGCGCAAACCCTCGCGGGTGGCGGAGTCCTGGGCACACGACGCACGGCAGGCATCCATGGTGCCCCACACCCCGTTGCATCTCACTGCGATGCGGCGGTCGCAGCTTCGACCGGAACGATCACTGAATCCATGACGAGTGGATACAGCAGCAGCATTCCGTCGGACTCACCGGCAGAGGCTGCACGACGCCATTCTCGTAAGGCGTCGGTTGGCGAGGGCCGGTCCCGGGCGAGGTGCGACGCCCCGAGGAAGAGATGGTTCGCGGCACGACCGTCGCGGCCGACCCACTGCTCGATGATCGCGCGGTCGATCTCGGCGGGCAGCTCGTCGAGACGCATGCTCATCTGCTTGCTGCTGTCACGAAAGACAATCTGCTCCCCGTCAATCTCGACAATGACGATGACGCGGTCGCCAATTTCGAATTCGCTGTTCACGGCTGCACGGTACGCCTTCGCGCGCAACTCCGAGTAACCCCTCGCGTAGACCGTGAATCGCTTCCAGCGATCGAGACGAGCGCGAATTGCCGGGTCTGCGCCTACTACGACGGAGTCGATCACGGCCGACGCCGCATCGAAGTCACCGTTCCGAATCGCCGCGTAGGCGACCTGCAGCGCCCTCTCGATCGCGGCCGGATCGAATGGCGAGGCCTGTGCTGTCGACGTTGGCGGCGTCGCAGGCGACTCCGCCAACGGAGCAGGCTGCCAACCAGATGCTGGCACGGACTGGTGCGAAAAGCCCCCCCCACCCATCCCCCCGGTTGAGAGTCCGGCAATCCCGGGCGTATACGACAGGGGCTCGATGTGTCGAATGCCGGTCACCGCAGCAATCACCTGACTGGCCAATCCATGAAATTCCGCCGATTGCGACAGGATGACCACGCTTTCGCCAAGCGCGCTCACCGTCGCGCGCTCATCCGCATGGTCTGAAAGAGCCGCATTGCAGAGATCCTTCAACGACGCCACGAGGTCCGCCCGCTGCGTCGCGTCATCGACGTGGTGGATCCGCAGGACGGAACAACCGCCATCAAAGTCGGCGAATGATCTCTCGTGCAGCCGTCGCAGAAACGCCTCGACTTGGTGATGTACGTCCAGCGTCTGAATGACGAAGAGAATGACCTCGCCTCCGGTGAGAATCGGGCTAATGGAGCCAGAGCCTCCCGTTTGTTGCCAAGAATCCGCCGCGAAAGCATTCTGAACCAGATCAATCAGTGACTGGACGTCGATTACGTGGTTCCCCGCCTCACGAATGCCACAGGGAAGTGGATACGCCACGCCTACAAGATGCACCTGTGCCACGTCAACGGTTGTGAACAGGAGCACATCGTCGACAACTGTGAAGGTCATATCTGTGTGCTGGAGGATGCGTCGCAGCGCCGAACGTAACGTCATGTTCGAGAAGTCACCGCTGACAGTGGTCGCGTCCACGTCCAGACCAGCCGCGTCCATCGCCCTGTAATCACACTGCACCTTGATCTGGCATGTATCCTCGACGAGCGAGACGAGTTGCCGGAGCGGTTTATCATCAAACTTGAATACCTCAGTCGTTTTGTGTCCATTCAGTGCTGCCCAAATCGCCTTCGCTGACTCCGAGTCCTCGATCGGAATCGGCTGATACTCCCGCTCTTGGGGCGCGCGTGTGACCTGCGGATAGACCAGCCTCTCGGTGCGACCGGTCGGAGTCGTCGGCTCGCCCCCGCCAGCCTGTGCGACAGTCGCTGGCTGCAGCCCATGAAGGATTAATCCGGCCACACACACGGCTCCGCGAACAATGCGACGTGCGGGTGGCCCGAGGGCGAGGCGGCGATGCATGCAGTTCCCTTTCTTCACATGGGGGCAAAAGGCCGAACACCATCTTCCGCAGACTCTAATCGCCGCGGGGGGCAAGTCCAACCTAAAGGGGTGGACGCGTAACGCCCTCCTGATCACGTTGGATTTCCTATCCCGGGCCCTACTTGGT
>DNLZ01000103.1:977-4074 GCA_003488325.1 Planctomycetaceae bacterium | reverse complement strand
TGAGCACCGGGCCGGCCGACCCTGACTGCGAGTTGAGGTCGATCGTCATCTTCAGGAAATTGAGCGTTGCGCGCGACTGGATATCGTCGTCGGCGATGTAGAACCAGTGCCCCCGATGGTGCACCGCGACGTCGCTGCGGAAGGGACGGTGCTTCTGCACGCAGACGTGGAAGAGGCCCCGCGTCAGCTGCCGGGCATCGAACGGCCGGTCGTCGGGCCCCTTGAACATGTGCACCGACCCCTCCCGCACGTGTGCCGGGGGCACATCCACACCCTTCGACAGGAACGACATCGCCTGGTAGCCAGATCGCACGTTCATCGAGATCGTGTCCGTGGGCTCCTGTGGTGGCACGCTGGCGGCGGACTCGGAGTTGAGATCGATCGTGACGTCCTCCTGCGACTGGACGACATACGTCGTCAGCCCCGATTCGAGCCGGAACACCCGCGTCAGCTCCATCATGTCCGCTGCCCCGACCTCCTCGGGCCGGACCGCGAGGGCCATCAGCCGTGCCCGCTCGAGCAGCGTCACCTGCTCATCTGCGGAGCGATACACATACCCCGCCTCCGCCGCCAGGATCGTGTCTTCGCCCAGGGGCGCCTGCTTGGGCACCGCACCGTGGGCCTCGTCATCGCGCGTCGCGACGCGCAGCTTGACGGCACCGCGGTTCTGCAGCCCGATCACGAGATCGACCGCGTAGGTGAAGTCGTCGTTGGGCGTGAGCACGCGGCTGAGGGGCGAGGTCGCCGTCGGCGCGTTGCGCACGCCGTTGATGCTGTCCACGAACGCGAGCAGGAACGTCCGCGTGTCGTTTCCCGGGGCGATGTCCAGCAGCACTTCCGCCCGCAGGGCCTTCACGAGGGATTCCGCGAGGTTATCGCCACGCCGCGGCTGGTAGCCGAGCGTGGGCTCGTCCCTGAGCCCGAAGACGCCGCCGAAGACGCCCTGCGACGGGTCATCCTCGGGCTGTCCTCCCGTACCGTTGACGGTCGCCTCCGTGACGTTCGTGATGCTGGGAAGATCGAGGAACGTGGGTGACTCGCCATACCGCATCCGCACGAGATTGAGCAGCAGCTCCTGGGAGGAGGTGTGGCTGTAGGTCTCGTTGTAATGGATGCGGGTCCCGCGGATCGCCCAGGACCCCATGCACCCCGACGCGGCGAGACAGGACGCGGCCACGCCCCACGCGACGATGGCGAGGAGGCGGCGTGCGGCGCATGGCCGCCGACCGACGCGGGTGTCTCGGCAGATCTGCATGGCGTGCGTCAGTTGACCGGGAGCGTCATGACGGGACTGCTGCCGGCCTCGGACCGGACGTCGATCATGAACTTGATGAAGTTGAGGGTGGCCCGCGACTGGACGTCGGTCTCCGGGATATAGAACCAGTGGCCGCGGTAGTGGACGGCCAGGTCGCTGTGCCAGGGTCGATGCTTCTGCACGCAGACGTGGAACAGTCCGCGTGTGAGCTGTCGCGCGTCGAATGGACGGCCGTCGAGCGCCGTGAAGCCCCGCACCGTGCCGCGGCGCACGTGCGCCTCCGGAACGTCCACGCCCTTCGACAGGAATGCCAGGGCCTGATACCCCGACCGCACGTTGATGGTCAGCGTCCCCGTGGTCTCCAACGCGGCCATCGCGGCGACGTCCGGCGCGGGGCCGGTCGCGACGACGCCCGCCGGCGGCGCGGGCAGTTCCTCGACGTCGGCATCACCCATCGGCCCCGCTTCCGGGTTCCGGAGCACGAGCGGCAGATCGGCGGCCTGGGGCTGCGGCCCGTCGTCGACGGCTGCCGGATTGAGATTGATCTCGTCATCCTCCTGCGACTTGACGCGATAGACGAACGTACCCCGATCGAGCCGGAAGACGCGCTGTAGCTCCTGCACTTCGGGTGTGTCGATTTCATTCGGCTTGATCGTCAGCGCGGCGAATCGTGACCGCTTGAGCAGCACGGCGCGATCCCCTTCCACGTCGAAGAGGTAGCCCTTGTCCGACGCCGTGAACATGTCGAGGGTGAGGACGTTCGTCGCCGGGATCGGCGAGCCCTGCGGCTTCTCGTCCTTGGTGGCCACCTTTACCACGACCGCGCCGCGGTTCTGCAGGCCCACATAGAGGTCGACCGCATACCGGAATTCGTCGTTCGATTCGAGCACCCGACTCGCCGGCGACGTGGCCGCAGGGGAGTTGCGGACGCCGTTGATGCTGTCCACGAAGGAGAGGAGGAACGTCCGTGTGTCGTTGCCGGGCGCGACGTCGAGAATCGCCTGCGCCTTGATCGCCTTGAGTATCGACGCGCCGAGATCGTCACCCGTGCGTGGGTGATAGGAGAGCGTCGGGTTGTCGCGCAGCGAGAAGACGCCGTCGACGACGCCGTTGAGCGCCTTCTTCTGACCTGCAGCCCCCGTGACACTCGCCTCGGTCTGGCTGATGATGCTCGGCAGATCGAAGAAGGTCGGGGTCTCGCCGTAGCGCATCCTCACGATGTTGAGGAGCATCTCCTGCGAGGCGGTGTAGCTCAGGCTTTGGTTGTAGTGCAGCCGGGTGCCCCGCATCGCCCAGGATCCCATGCACCCGGCGGCGGTGCAGGCAGCGAGGGACACGAGCGCACACAGCACCGGCCACCTGCGGCTCGCAGAATGCGGGCTTCGGCGAGTCATCGCTGGGGTGTCCGGCGGACGGGGGATGGTCGGACCACGGGAGGACGGATAGCCGAGCCATCCCGTTGCCCGCAAGACGGCCCGGTGCCATCCGGGCGACCGCCTGCCGCCCCCCACCCCCCGACCTGCGCAGCCTGCCCATCACCCCGGCCTTGGCCGGCCGCGAAAACCGCCGATACACTCCGCGACGCTTCTGGACGCTTCCGATGTCGCCCCTCAGTTTCGCCGCCTTCGTCTTCGTCGCCGTCCTCGTGGCGACGCTCGCCGGGTTTCGGCTGCAGCAGGCCCTGCCTGAGACGTTCACCGATGACGCAACCGCGGGGAACGTGCGATCCGTGCTCGCCATGCTTTCGACGCTGACCGTGGTGGTGCTCGGATTCGTGACGGCCGATGCGAAGAACTCGTTCGATCATGCGGCGAGAATCCTCGCCGACACGGCCGTGCGGAT
>DNLZ01000103.1:0-637 GCA_003488325.1 Planctomycetaceae bacterium | reverse complement strand
TCCTCGCCGATTTCGGCGACGAAGGGGCGCTGCTGCGTGCCGGCCTGAGGCGCGGCATCACAGGCTGGATCGAACGGATTCGATCGCCTGAAGGCGACACGCTCTCCGACTTCCACACGGTCCAGCGAGCCGAGGAACTCGAGGCGTTCGTCGAAGGAATTCAGCGTCTGAAGCCGTCGTCCGAGGCGCAGGCAGAGCAGCAGGCGCACGCGGTCGATCTGTCGCTCGGCATCCTGCACGATCGCTGGGTACTCAAGACGGCGCGTTCGGCATCGACGCCGACGGTGTTTGTCTTTGTCCTGCTGGCCTGGTTCGCGATCGAGTTTCTCATCTTCGGCCTGTTCGCCACCCCAAACACCCCAGTCCTGATCGCGACCGTCGTCGGCGCGATCATGGTCGCAAGCGCCTTCTTTCTCGTGCTCGACCTGGAGGGGCCGATGACGGGGCCGATGCGCATCTCGACGGGCACGCTCGAGCGCGCCCTGGCGATCATGGGACAGTGACGGCGGCGGTCGTCACGGCTTTGAGGACGATGCGATGCTCGAGACGCTCCTCGTCGGGATCATGCTCTTCGTCTCGACGAACGTCGACGACATCTTCCTGACGATGGCATTCTTCGCCGATCCGCGTCTCGACG
>DNLZ01000095.1:28135-28393 GCA_003488325.1 Planctomycetaceae bacterium | reverse complement strand
CGTTGCCGACGAGCAGACCGACGGCGAGCGCCCAGAGGGGGTACTCGAGGTTGTAGAACTTGACGACCTTCTGCGCGGCGAGGAGATACGCCAGGCACGTGAGCGCCGCGAGCAGCGCCCCGCCCGGGAGGAACCGCCTGACGCTGCCACCGCCGAGCGCCGCGCCGAGCGTGCCGACGGCCACCACCCAGCCCATGCCGAGCGCCACCGGCGCGACGGCGAAGCGGCCGCTCCCGTCACGGAACGCCGCCAGGGGCG
>DNLZ01000095.1:24513-27718 GCA_003488325.1 Planctomycetaceae bacterium | reverse complement strand
CCCATGTCACGGCCAGGGCGAGGATCACGAGGCCCGCACCGATCAGCACCGCCGCGAGGTCCTCGTGCAGACCACGTCGCCCGCCGACATGGCTCGATCCCGTCTTCTCGCGGTCCTCGACGCTCGCAGGCATGCTCTGGCATCCGGACGTGGCGGGCCGCGGGTCCCGATCAACTCGACGCACTACGATACCGCGCGAGGGCCGCCTGGAAGACCGCGCGCGAAACGGCGAGCGAGGCGCAGGCGGCGAGCAACGCGGTCGCCACGGCCCACCAGGCCTCGCCGGCGAGCGGTCGGGCGATCACCCGCGCCGGCACGTTGACCACCAGCAGGATGGGAAGCACGAACGTGCAGACCGCACGCAGCGGTCCGCCCCAGGGGCCCGCGTAGATCTCGGCCGGATAGCGCGAGAAGTTCGTGAGATAGAACCAGAAGTCGTAGAGGCTCTGGTTGCGCCCCATGAGGATCGTCGCGGCCGCGAGCATGATGACGAGGCCATAGAGGATCGCGACGCCGCACACGATCGTGAGCGGGTAGACCAGCCATGCGATCGGCGTTGGGGCGTGCTCGAGACGAGGTACGGCCCACGCCACGAGCCCGACACCGACGAGCCCGTTGGCGAAGGACGAGAAGTCGACGCGATGCAGGGAGACGAGGAACTGGGCGTCGAGCGGCTGGACGAGCACGGCGTCGAGCCCGCCCGTGCGCACCATTTCCGTGAGCTCCTCCGCGCTCGGCATGAAGAGCGCCTGCACGATCGAGTTGACGATGAGACCCGTGCCGACGAACGCGAAGAAGGGCGCCTTCGTCCAGCCGCTGCCGGCCCCGATCTCCGGCGTGAACGTGAAGACCAGGAGATAGAAGGCGAGATTCATCGACATCCACCCGAGGCTCGTGAGACACTCGAGCAGGAAGTTCGCGCGGAACGTCATGTCGCGCACGAGGCAGGCGCGGGCGAACGTGCGGAAGATCGCGAGGTAGCGGCTCATGGGACGTGCAGAGCGTACCGCGTCCCGGTGGGACCGGGCAAAAACCGGCGGCCTGGGCGATCAGCCTCCGAACGCGCCGTAGCGGCGCGTCCCGCAGTGCCAGGCGGCCCGGCACGCGACGGCCATCACGACCACCCAGCCGACCTCGACCGCCAGGGCACGGAGCAGTTCCTCCCCCTCGATCTTTCCGAGCCATACCGCAGCGGGAAAGTAGGCCGTGTAGCCGAAGGGGAGCCACTGCACCAGATCGGCGACGCTCACGCCGGGCATCCCCGTGGGAATACCCGCGAGCATGTCGATCGGAAACATGTGACCCGACAGGAGGTACTGCACGAGCATGTAGCCGAACACGATGCTCGACACCTCGAGCACCCAGAAGCCGAGCATGCCGAGCGTCGCCTCCATGAAGAATCCGAGCAGGAACGCGAGCACGAGCGACGCGAGGAAGACGAGCACGGTCGGTGCGTCAGGCGGCGGCGGGAAGTAGCCGCGGCAGAGGAGGAAGACCGCCGCGAAGGGGACGATCGCGACGGCGTAGTAGACGAGCTTGTGGGCCACGCGGGCGGCGAGCAGGAAGCCGATGAAGTCCACCGGCTGGACGAGGAACTTCTTGATCGAACCGTCACGGATGCTGCGGGCGATGCCGCCCGCGAGGCCGGGCATGCTGGAGAAGGCCCGCGTGAGCATCGTGAGCAGGTAGTAGGCGACGACGTCGTCGCGGGTGTAGCCGGCGATGTCGGCGCGGCTGGTGGCGGAGAAGACGGCCGTCCAGAGAAAGATCTGGGTGACGATCGGCAGGAACCGCATCGCGGTGCCGAGCAGGAAGTCCCCCCGGTAGACGAGCCGCTCCTCGAGACAGATGGCGAGCATCGTGCACCACACCCGCAGGCCGTCGAGCAACCGCGGCGGTGCCACGTGCCGGTCGGGCTCGAGGGTCACGGTCCGCCCGCTCATGGGGAGGCCCCCGCCGGCGCCCCGACGGGACGCGGTCGCGTGGAGCGGAAGAGTTCGGCCACGATCTCCTCGAGGGGCACGTCCTCCACCGACACGTCGCGGACACCCTCGTCGCGGAGGATGTCGGGAAGCACCTCGGCGATGCGGCCGCGATCGACCCGCAGCACGACCCGCGGCCCGCGCACCTCGCAGGGGAACCCGTAGCGGGCGACCCGCGCCGGGGACGGCACCTCGTCGAGGTCGAGCGTGACGATCTTGTGGGTCGTGAAGCGATCGACGATGTCGGCGAGCGACCCGTCGTAGAGGATGTCGCCGTGCGTGATCACCACCACCCGCTCGCAGAGGGCCGCCACGTCCTTCATGTAGTGCGTGGTGAGCATCACCGTCACGCGTCGCTCCGCCTGCACGTGACGCAGGAAGGCGTGGATCGTGTGCTGGGCGACGACGTCGAGTCCGATCGTCGGCTCGTCGAGGAAGAGCACCTCGGGCTCGTGCAGCAGCGCCGCCACCAGTTCGAGCTTCATCCGTTCCCCGAGTGACAGCTCTCGAACCGGCTGGAGCACGAGCTGCCGCACCCCCAGCAGGTCGACGAGCTCGTCGCGAACCCGTGTGAAGCGGGAGGGCTCGATCCGGTAGATCTCGCGGTGGAGCCGGAAACTCTCGGCGGCGGGCAGGTCCCACCAGAGCTGGTTGCGCTGGCCCATCACGAGGGCGAACCGCCGGCGAAACTCGTTCTCCCGGACCCAGGGCACGTGCCCGAGGACGCGGGCGGTGCCGCGAGAGGGCGTGATGATGCCCGAGAGCAGCTTGAGAAACGTGGTCTTGCCCGCGCCGTTGGGGCCGAGCAGCGCCACGAATTCGCCGCGTCCGACCCTCAGGTCGACTCCGCGCAGCGCCTCGACGACCCGGCTGGTGCGGTGAAACAGGGAGCGGACGCTCGCCGCGAGGCCCTCGGGCTTGTCATGGACGCGGTATTCCTTGGCGAGTCCCTCGACCTCGATCACCGGGGTGCACGTGGGATTCGAACGGCTCGCGGAGTTGTCCATGCGCGGGAGTATAGGTGAAAACGGTGGATCCTCCGGAGGCTTCCGCACCATGGCGCGCATCGGACTCGGACACGACCTGCACCGTCTGGAGCCGGGCGGCGGCCTCGTGCTCGGAGGGGTGACGATCCCGCACGACCGCCGGGCGGTGGGGCACAGCGACGCCGACGTGCTCTTGCACGCGGTCACCGACGCCCTGCTCGGGGCGGCCGGTCTCGG
>DNLZ01000095.1:23952-24128 GCA_003488325.1 Planctomycetaceae bacterium | reverse complement strand
GAGGCGGCGCGTCGCGTCGCGGCGGCAGGCTGGCGGATCGCGAACCTGGATTGCGTGATCTTCGCCCAGCGCCCCAAGATTCTCCCCCATCGGACGGCGATCCGCCGACGGATCGCCGAGATTCTCCACGTGGACGAGGAGGCCGTCTGGCTCAAGGCGAAGACGGGAGAGGGCGT
>DNLZ01000095.1:21584-23570 GCA_003488325.1 Planctomycetaceae bacterium | reverse complement strand
GTGAGTGGGTCGGCGGGCACACCGTGTGCACCGGGCCGGACGCGTGGATTTCCAGGAGTGCGAACGAGATGACGATGACCGGGGCGATCGACGCGGCGACGGCCGGCAGGCCGCGGATCGAGGTCTACAGCACGCTGACACGATCGAAGGCACCACTCGTGACGGTGCGGCCCGGTCACGTCGGCATGTATCTCTGCGGGCCGACCGTCTACAAGCCGAGCCACATCGGCCACATGGTGGGGCCGGTGATCTTCGACACGATCAAGCGACACCTCGTCTTCTCCGGGTGGACCGTCACATGGGTGGTCAACATCACGGACGTCGATGACAAGATCATCGCGGAAAGCGTGTCCCGTGGGACGACGATGCGCGCCCTGGCGGAGGAGATGACGGCCGACTATCTCGGCAACCTCGCGGCGCTCGGCGTCGACGGCATCGACGTGATGCCGAAGGCGACGGAGCACATCGACACGATCATCGCCTTCATCGAGGGACTCGTCGCCAAAGGCTTCGCGTACGCCAGCGACGGCGACGTCTACTTCGACGTCGCGAAGGACGCCGACTACGGCAAATTGACCAATCGTGCCGTGGATCAGATGCAGGGCGAGGGCGGCTCGACGGCGGAGCGGAAGCGATCGACGGCCGATTTCGCGCTCTGGAAGGCGGCCAAGCCGGGGGAGCCTTCGTGGGAGAGCCCATGGGGGCCGGGTCGGCCGGGGTGGCACATCGAGTGCTCGGCGATGAGCAAGGCGATTCTCGGCGAGCACTTCGACATCCACGGTGGCGGGCTCGACCTGGTCTTTCCGCATCACGAGAACGAGCTCGCGCAGAGCGAATCGCTCCATGGGTGCCCGATGGCGACGTTCTGGATGCACAACGGGCTCATGCAGGCGGGGTCGGCCGCCGGCAAGGTCGGCGGCCGGCCGCGCGGCGGCGAACCCCTCGACGCGGCGGCCGACGCCGCGGCGCAGGCCGCCAGCAAGATCTCGAAGTCGACCGGAGCCCAGCCCTTCACCGAGCTGCTGCGCCGTCACCGCCCCGAGGCGATCCGCCTCCTCCTGCTCTCGACCCACTACCGCAGCCCGATCCATTTCGGCGAGGAGCCGCTCGCCGAGAGCGCGCGGGCGCTCGAGGCGTTCACGCGGGTCTTCTCGCGGTACGAGCGCATCGCGGGACGGTCGTTCCACCAACTGCCACGGCGCGATCGGCGGGCGGGAGACCTCGCGATCGGCGCCGCCGGCGAGGAGGCGACCGCCCTCCGGGCACGCTTCCTCGCGGCGATGGACGACGATTTCAACACCGCGATCGCGGTGGCGACCCTGTTCGATTTCGTGCGCGTCGTCAACCGGCACATCGACGCCCACACCCTCGAGACAGCCCGGTCTCCCGCCGCCCTCGAGACACTCGACGCGATGCTCCTCGCGCTCCGGGAGCTCACGGGCGTCCTCGGTCTGTTTCTCCGCGAGCCTCGGGCCGAGGAAGGTGCCGACGGGGCGCTCGTGGCCCGCCTGATGGAACTCGTCATCGAGATCCGTGCCCGGGCCCGTGCGGCGAAGGATTTCGCGACGGCCGATCTGATTCGGGACCGGCTCGGGGTCGCGGGCGTCACCCTCGAGGACGGCCCGGCGGGCACCCGTTGGTCGCGCACCTGACGCCGCACGTCGCGCGTGCTGCATCATCGCGTGAGTCCGCAACCCGGAATCAACGCGTCGTCGTGCCGAGTGGGACGATGGCGACGTCTGCGTTCGGCCCGGGGGCGAGCGTCGACTCGGCGGCCATCTGCCGGATCTCCTCCGTGATCTTCATCGAGCAGTATTTCGGCCCGCACATGCTGCAGAAGTGCGCGCTCTTGAAGGTGTCCTGGGGGAGCGTTTCGTCGTGATATCGCCGCGCCGTCTCCGGATCGAGGGACAGGCGGAACTGCTCGTTCCAGTCGAAGGCAAAGCGTGCCCGGGAGAGGGCGTCGTCGCGATCGCGGGCACCGCG
>DNLZ01000095.1:12826-21214 GCA_003488325.1 Planctomycetaceae bacterium | reverse complement strand
ACGTCGTCCGCGTCGGGCAGGCCGAGGTGCTCCTTCGGCGTCACGTAGCACAGCATCGCGGCCCCGCTCCAGCCGGCGAGGGCCGCACCGATGGCGCTCGTGATGTGGTCGTACCCCGGGGCGATGTCGGTGACGAGAGGCCCGAGCACGTAGAACGGGGCCTCGTCGCACTCCTCCATCTGCCGCTTCACGTTCATGTCGATCTGGTCCATCGGCACGTGGCCCGGGCCCTCGACCATGACCTGGCAGCCCTTGGCCCATGCCCGGCGCGTGAGTTCGCCGAGCACGTGCAGTTCCGCGAACTGTGCCTCGTCGCTCGCGTCGGCGATGCTGCCGGGACGGAGGCCGTCGCCGAGGCTCCAGGTGACGTCGTACTCCCGGAAGATGTCGCAGAGATCCTCGAAATGCTCGTAAAGCGGGTTCTGCCTTCGATGGGCCATCATCCACTTGGCGATCAGGGATCCGCCGCGGCTCACGATGCCCGTGATCCGCCCCATCGTGAGCGCCAGGTGCTCCTGGAGCAGGCCGGCGTGCACCGTCATGTAGTCGACCCCCTGACGGGCCTGCTTCTCGCACATGTCGAGGAAATGCCGGGGACGCATGTCCTCGATGTCGCCGCCGAGTTCCTCCAGCATCTGGTAGATCGGCACGGTCCCGATCGGCACCGGGGACGCGTCGATGATCGCCTGACGGATGCCGTCGATGTCCCTGCCGGTCGAGAGGTCCATCACGGTGTCGGCCCCGTGATGGACGGCCATGTGGAGCTTCTCGAGCTCCGTGGCCACGTCGCTCGTCACCGCGGAGTTGCCGATGTTCGCGTTGATTTTCGTGAGCGCGGCGATGCCGATGCCCATCGGCTCGAGGCGCTTCGCGAGGTGCACGCGGTTCGCGGGGATGACCATGCGGCCCCGCCCCACCTCCGCGCGGACCGTCTCCTCGGGCAGGTTCTCGCGACGGGCGACGAAGGCCATCTGCGGCGTGATCTCGTGCCGCCGCGCGGCTTCGAGCTGGGTCATGGGTCTGTCTCCGAGTCCGACGCCGCCCTCGCGGCCGGATCGTCACGGTACCAGATCGGGAGCGACCGGGCGACGGAGCCGCCGCTCAGAGCGTCTTGAGATACTCGAGCACCGCGGTCTTCTCGGCAGCGTCGAGCGCATCGACGAACTCGTGCCCTCCGGCGCTCTTGCCCGCCCGGCGCGTGTCGAACCAGGTGCGTCGCGTGGCCGGCACGAGCCGCTCCGCCGGCATCTCGTCGGCCGACTCCACGACGAGTCCGATCCGCTCGTCGTCGTAGCCGGTCGGTGTCCGACGCCAGACGAGGGGCCGCTCCGAGGGATGCAGGAGGTGCCAGAGCGTCGGCACCGATCCGTTGTGCAGATAGGGAGCCGTGGCCCAGACACCGTCGAGCGGAGGTGCCACGTATCCGGCCGGCTCGCAGCGTTCGGCAAGCCGGGCTCCCGCGCCGTCCCCGAACCAGCTCGCGTTGAGGTCGCGGCGCTCCCCGGCGGTGAGCGCGTCGAGCCGCGCTCGGTCGGTCCCGATCACCTCGATCGGCACGACCCGCTCGGGATAGGAGCGTGCCGCACCGTAGGTGCCGTGGCACTCCGCGCAGTGCCTCGCGAAGACCTCGTGGCCCCGTGCCGCGAGGGCCTCGTCGAGCGGTCCGCTCCAGGCCGGTGGATCGAGCCCCTCGATCCACGCCTCGATGTGCCGAAAATCATCCTCCCATTCGCGGAACCGCTCGGGCCCGTTCTCCTTGACGAGCAGAAACTGCATGAGCATCCGGTGCCCCTTGGCGGCGAATCCGTCCGCGTAGAGCGTGCGGCGGGTGCGGTAGAGCCACCACGCCGGCGCGTCCATGTCGTGATGGGGCAGGTCGAGCCGCGGCGGGCGGGCCACGATGTTGAGCTGCGGGTCGCGGTGCCGCATGAGCGCCATCCCGAAGATCACGGCATTGGTCGTGCCGACGGTCGTGCCCAAGGGCAGGAAGAGCGACCCCATGTCCATGTGCCCGAACGCCTTGCGCTGCCGGGCCTTGACCAGCCGCACCTCCTCGGTCAGGGTCTCGAGCGCATAGGAGGAGTTGGGGACTCCCGGGATCGCGACGCCCCTCACCTGCCCCTGGTGACAGGCGAGGCAGCTCATGGTCCAGTTGCCCGCGGCATCGACGGCGTACTGGAGCGACCGCGACGGATCGTCCGGGTGCGGCAGGAGCCCGTACCGCTCCATCGCCAGCCTTCGCCTTCCATCGATGTCGAGTCGTTCCGCCCGCGAACGCAGCGGCTCCTCCCACGTCGTCCAGAGGTCGTCGAACACCTCCTGGTCGAAGTCGGCCGGCAGATAGGCTCGCGTGAGCAGGAGGCCGAGGCCATCGGCGGCGGCAGCGACGGCGGCCGCGTCCCGCGCCTCCGCCGCCGAGACGCCGCGCCAGGCACCCGCCGTCGCGACCCACGTGACGAGTGCCACGATGCCGATCCGTCGGCACGCGATCCGGTGCGCCCGGCGACACGAACTCGGTTCGTCTCCGCACGCGTTCATGGCATACTTCCTCATCGTGATCGCAGTATAGGCGTCGGTCGCCATCGGTCCGTCGCCCCCGCCCTCCCCTCCCTCTCCCGCCAATGCCCTCGGCCGCCAATCCCATCCTCCTCCCCGAACTGCGGGTGATGCTCGCCGAGGGGGATACCGCCGGCCTGCGCGAGGTCGCGGAGGAACTCCACCCGGCGACGGTCGCCGAGTTCACCGAGGGGCTCGAGCCGACCGAGCTGTGGCGCATGCTCGACGCCGTGCCCGTGGAGCGGCAGGCGGAGATCTTCCCCTACTATCCGATGGCCACGCAGGTCGAGCTCGTCAAGTCGGGTGACCGGGCGCACCTCGGCGGTCTGCTCGAGTGGATGGCGGCGGACAACCGCGACGACCTGCTCCGCGAACTCGACTCCGATCTGGTCGAGGATCTGCTGCCGCTCGTCGCCAAGGCGGAGCGGCACGACATCCGGATGCTGCTCTCCTGTCCGGAGGACTCCGCCGGGTCGCTCATGACCACCGAGTACGCGTCGCTGCCTGCCGATATCACGGCGGGAGAGGCGATCTCGCGGCTCCGCTCGCAGGCTCCCGACAGCGAGTCGATCTACTCCGTCTACGTGCTCGACGGCGAACGGCAGCTCGTCGGATCGGTGTCGCTCCGGGACCTGATCCTCGCCAAGCCGACGTCCCTGATCTCCGACCTCATGGAGCGGGATGTGATCAGCGTCCGCGTCGACGATCCGGCGGAGGAGGCCGTCGAGAAGCTCGCGCGATTCGACTTCCTCGCCGTGCCGGTCGTGGACGATCGGAACCGGCTCGTGGGCATCGTCACCCACGACGACGTGCTCGATCAGGTGCGGCAGGAGGCGACCGACGACGCGCAGCGGATCGCGGCCATCTCGCCGCTCGGTGAGAGTTACCTCGAGGCCGGCATCGTCTCGATGGCGTGGAAGCGGGGGGTGTGGCTCGCGATCCTCTTCGCCACCGCGGCCCTGACGGCCATGGTGCTCTCCACGTCGCCCATCCGGCACGCGTGGCTCGTCGCCTTCATTCCGCTCGTCATCGCCAGCGGCGGCAACTCCGGCAACCAGTCGGCCACCCTCGTCATCACCGCCCTGTCGACCGGCGACGCCAGGCTGTCCGACTGCGGACGCATCCTGCGTCGCGAGGTGGCGATGGGACTCGTTCTCGGCACCCTTCTCGCGATCCCCGGCTACCTGCTCGCGCTCGTGTACGCACCGACTCCGCTGCAGGCGCTCGTGATCCCCGTGACGATCCTCGCGGTCGTGGTGCTCGGCTCGCTCGCCGGATCGGTGCTGCCACTCGTCTTCCGCTCGCTCGGCCTCGACCCGGCCCTCATGAGCAATCCCTTCGTCTCGGCGATCGTCGACATCGTCGGGATCGTGATCTACACCGGCGTGTCGCTCGCCCTGCTCGGGTGAGACCTCAGCCGATCTCGCGTCCCACCGCCGCGGCCACGCGCCGGCAGACCTCCATCATGCGGCGGAAGCCCGCGACGTCGAGTGTCTGGGCCCCGTCGCTGGCCGCCTTCGCGGGATCGGGATGGACCTCGACGATGAGGCCGTCGGCGCCGGCCGCCACGCTCGCGGCCGCCATCGGCTCCACGAGGGCGGCGTGTCCCGTGCCGTGGCTGGGATCGACGACGACCGGCAGGTGCGTGCGGGCCTGCAGCCAGGGCACGGTCGCCAGCGGCAGCGTGAAGCGGGTGTGGCTCTCGAACGTGCGGATGCCCCGCTCGCAGAGCATCACGGCGTGGTTGCCGCCGTCGAGGATGTACTCGGCGGCGAGCAGGAGCTCCTCCACGGTGGCGGCCGGTCCGCGCTTGAGCAGCACCGGGAGCCGGGTCCGTCCCACCGCCTCGAGCAGTCGGTAATTCTGCATGTTGCGCGCACCGACCTGGAGCACGTCCGCGTAGCGGCCCACGAGCGCGACATCCTCCGGGGCGACCACCTCGGTGACGATGGCGAGGCCGGTGGCCTCCCGCGCCTCGGCCAGCAGTTCCAGCCCCCGCTCCTTGAGGCCCTGGAAGCTGTACGGGCTCGTGCGCGGCTTGAACGCCCCGCCCCGCAGCCCCGTGGCGCCGGCGTCGCGGACGGCCCGCGCCGTCTCGACGATCTGGTCGCGACTCTCCACCGAGCACGGTCCGGCGATCACCCCGACCCGTCCGCCGCCGACGACGAGCGACCGGGCCTGCACGACCGTCGGCTCGGCCCGGACCTCGCGGCTGGCCACCTTGTAGGGCGCGAGGATCGGCAGCACCGACGCGACGCCGGGCAGCGTCTCGAGTCCGCTGGAGGCCGCCCCGCGCTCGTCGCCCACGACGGCGACGACGGTGCGCTCGGTGCCGACGATGACGTGGGGCCGGAGTCCGAGCCGCTCGACGTGTCGCACCACGTGATCGAGCGCCGCCGGCGAGGCACCCGCTTCCATGACGATGATCATCGCTTTTCCTCGGGAGCCTTCGTCGGTTCGAAACCCGGCGGCAGCGTGTCGCCGCGCTTCGCGACGGCGGCACGGGTCGTGATCTCGATCTTCTCCGCGCCGTCCTGACGTCGCACCACGTAGACCAGCTTGCCCTCGGCATTGGACTTCCCGAGGATCACCCGGAGGATCGCGTCGGCCGTCGAGTCGCGCTCGGAGAGACCGAAGCTCTGGTTCTTGGTGATGCCCTCGAGCTGGAGGTCGCCGCCGTTGATCTCGATCGGCACGCCGATCTCGTCGGCGATCATCTGCACCGACTTCTCGAGGGTGTCGCGGGCGAACACGAGCGTCATCGGCCGTTTCAGCTTCGCGAGTGCGTCCTGCGGGGCCGCGGCCGCCGGCGTGGCACCCGCCGTCGCAGCGACCGCCGCCGCCCCTGCTCCGGGTGCCTGGGCGAGCACGAGCTCTCCGGCCAGCGCGAGGTTGTGGCCGGCGTGCCGCGGGAGGTAGGCGTTGAGCACCGCGACCTGCCCCTCCGCCCCCGACCGCAGGTTGGCGACGAGCGCGCGAAGCATCCCCGGCAGTCGCATGACCAGACGCCGCCCGTGCGGGTGCGGGGCGAGAGCGGCGATCCACTCCTCGACCGAGTCGGGGAGGGCGTCGATGCGTTCCCGCAGCACGGGGGCGAGCGCGCCGGCCGCTTGGTCGAGCGTGCTGACGGCATCCAGCTCGGCATAGAAGTCGCTGCCGAAATGAGCCGACAGGGCGGCGGCTCGGACGTCCTCGCCGAAGAACGACTCGAGCGGCTCGGCCAGTCGCTCGAGTGGACCGCTGAGGATTCCCCTGCCCTCGGTGAAGAGGTAGTGGGTGGCGACCGCGAGCGTGAGGTGACGGCCTCCGTCGAGGGTGGGGACGAGCGTCTCGAGGTCGCCCGGCAGTGGCGGCGGCGACGTGCCCCCGCGGACGATGTCCTCCATGAAATCGGTCGGAGCGACGACGAGCACGCGTCCCACGTCCGCCTTCGGCGTCCAGAACGCCAGGCGTGGCCCATGGTGGATCGTTTCTCCCGACACCTGCGTCTCGCGTTCCGCGCCCCACTGCCGGCTGCGGAAATCGTCCTGGTCGGGAATGGTGCGGCCACCCTCGAGCCGGACGACGCACGCGCCGAGGACCGTGCCATCCGCAGCGGCCTGCCAGCCGGCGTGCACCGACTCGATGCCATCGAGGCCGCACCCGGTGACGGAAGCGAGCCACGAGGCGGCCGACTCCACGAGCGGGCCGAGGGCCTTGAAGAAGAGCAGGCCCTCCTCGTCGGCCATGATCTCCGCCGGCCTCGCACCAAGAAGCAGCTGGCTGCCACCCGGCAGATACGTCAACGGGAGCGCGGAGCCGTGCGTCGGTGCGGCCCACGGCAACGAATCGTCTGCGACCACGACGGGCGCGATCGCCGCTGGCGACGCGTTCGCGCGCGGCGCGGGCCCGGCGCCCACGGGGGCCGGGGAGTCGCCCGGCGCGGAGGGCGGCGTGGCCGTCGCCGCCAGGAGGGCCGGGTCGGGTGATATCGCGGCGGCTTCGCCGTCGTCCTGAGGAGCCTCGGTCGAGACGGTCGAGTCGGGCCCATCCGGCGCGCCGCCTGTGTCCCCCTTGTCGAAGAGACCGAACGGATCGAGCCAGGCTCCGGCCGCGACGAGCATGACGAGGGCCGCCGCCCCGGCGATGGCACCGCTGGGGACGGTGCGCCGGGGCGGAGGGCGACGTGACGCGGGCCGGCTGGAGGCGTCGGTCGTCACGGCCACCTGGGGATGGGAGTGATCCACGCCCATCCAGGGCGTGCCCGCGTCGAGCCCGAAGCAGGCGGCGATCGCCTCGGCGGCCTCCGCTGCGGTGCGATAGCGGGCCTCCGGGTCCCGTGTCGTCAGGTACGACACCAGCGTCCCCACTTCCTCCGGCACGACGGGCGGACCGAGAGGTGGCACTCCCGAGATGGCGGCCTGCCGGAGCGTGGCGCGCGGCTCGCCGCGCCAGCCGGGCACCTGTCCGGTCAGGAGCGCGTGGAGCACGCAGCCGATGGCGTACACGTCCGATCGCGGGTCGCAGACGGCGTTGGGACGGGTCAGTTCCGGAGCCACGAAGGACGCCTGGGTGCCGAGGCGCTCGAGGTCCTCGTCGCTCTCGAGCGGAATGCGGGGCGGATCGAGATGCGGATCGCCGACGAGCGGGTACTGCAGCACACGCGCGGCGTCCGGATCGGCCGGCCCGTCGCCGCTGGGCAGTCGCACCGCGTCGAGCGACAGGCCCCCATGCACCTCGCCGGCCGCGTGCAGCGCTGCGATGCTCCGCGCGATCCGCAGGCCGAGCGCACCGGCGACCCGCGGCGACATCGCGCCGGACCGGGTCAGCACCCTGCCGAGCGACTCGCCCGCGACCTGCTCGCAGACGATGAATCGGGTCGTGTCGGCCTGCTCGATCGACCACGTCCGCGAGAGGACCGGATCGGTCGCGGCGATGGCCGCCGAGGTGCGGCGGGCGATTCCCGACCAGATGGCCGGGTCGTCGCAGCGTCGTGACCCGAGCAGAACGATGCTGAAGACGCGGCCGGAGGGCTCATGCCGAGCCGTGAAGAGGGGCACGTTGCCAGGATGTTCGTGGCGATCGAGCAGCCGGTACTCACCGACGAACCAGGGGCCGCGCGACCCGGCCAGGAGCCGCTTCGCCTGCCACCGCGTGAGCAAGCCGCGGCCGACGAGCCAGTTGGCGACGGCGGCCGCATCGGCTGCCTGGGCGTCGCTCCGCTGCGCGTGCTCGCGTCGGATCGTGGAGAGGACGGCAGGCCCGACGAGGCGGCTCTGTCCAAGTGCGTTCCAGAATTCGACGACCGTCGGCTGGGGCATCCTCGTGATCACTCGGCGTTGGGTTGCAGGGCGGACGACACGGCGTCGGCCGCGCCCTCGCGTCCGCGGGAGGAATCGTAGCGTCTCATGCGATTCACCGTACCGCCTCGGCACGTGGAGGACGAGGGCGCGGGACGGGGTGCGGCTCGGTTCGCGCCGGGAACGCCGTCGCCTTCACGACGCGGGTCGGCGGGTGGACCGCGGCGGGTGGGCGAGACCGCGGTGGGTGACGCGTTCGCGGCCTCGTACGGGCGGACGGTTTGCTATGCTCCCGACCCCGCGTCGATCGGTGCGCGCCCGGGCCCGTCGGATCCGTCGACAGCCGTCGAGCCTGCGTCTGTGTCGCCGATGCCGAGCCGGCAGGAGCAGTCATGCGAGCGAGTGAGGCCATCCGCATCTATTTCGATCGGGCCGCCGATCACCTGGACCTGTCCGCTCCGATGCGAAGGCTCCTGCTCACGGCGAAGCGGGAGGTGCAGGTGCACATCCCCATCGAGAGGGACTCGGGAGAGCTGACGACCTTCATCGGCTA
>DNLZ01000095.1:9339-12438 GCA_003488325.1 Planctomycetaceae bacterium | reverse complement strand
GACGAGGTCCGCGCGCTGGCCTCGCTGATGACGTGGAAGACCGCCGTCGTCGACATTCCCTACGGCGGGGCGAAGGGGGGCATCGCGGTGGCGCCCGCCGAGCTTTCCACCCACGAACTGGAGCGGCTGACGCGGCGGTTCGTCGACGCGATCCACGACCTGTTCGGCCCCGACGTCGACATCCCCGCGCCCGACATGGGCACGTCCGGCGACGTGATGGCGTGGATCATGAATCAGTACGGCAAGTACCACGGTTTTTCGCCCGCCTGCGTCACCGGAAAGCCGGTCGAGTATCACGGCCTTCCCGGTCGCGAGGAGGCGACGGGGCGCGGCGTGGGCATCCTGACGCTGAAGCTCCTCGGCCGCCTCGGCCGGCCGCTGCCCGGCACGCGGGTGGCCATCCAGGGGTTCGGCAACGTCGGGACGCACGCGGCCAAGTTCCTCGCCGACGCCGAATGCCGCGTCGTCGCGGTGTCGGACGCGGGAGGAGGCTTCCATCGCGCGGAGGGCCTCGACGTGCTCGAGCTCCTGCGGCACACGCGGGCCCATGGGGGGCTCCTCGCCGGATTCACCGGGGGTGACCCGATGTCGAACGCCGAGCTGCTGTCCGCCGAGTGCGACGTGCTCATCCCGGCGGCCCTCGGGGGCGTGCTCACGGCGGCCAACGCGGCCTCCGTGCGGGCCCCGATCATCGTGGAGGCGGCGAACGCTCCGATCGACCCCGACGCCGACGCCATCTTCGATGCCCGCGGCACGCTGGTGTTGCCCGACATCCTCGCCAACGCCGGTGGCGTGACGGCCAGCTGGTTCGAGTGGGTGCAAAACCGCCAGCACTACCAGTGGGGCATCAACCGCGTGCGCCAGGAACTCGGCCGCATCCTCGCCGAGTCGTTCGAGCAGGTCTGGCAGCTCGCCACGGCACGGCAGGTGAGTCTGCGCACGGCCGCCTACATGCAGGGCGTCAGCCGGGTGGCGAAGGCGACCGTGCTGGGCGGGCTGGCCTGAGCGCCGCCGGTGTCGACGCGGTGCGGCGACGGGACGGCATTCAGTGCGTGGCGGCCCGGTACCACTGGCCGCGGAGCCAGTCGGCGACGATGCCGATCTCGGACTCCGTCAGGGCCGGAATCTCCCCCTCGTCGGCCACGCCGAAGCGCGGCATGCGATCGTTCGAGTCGCCGTAGAACCGCGCGTGCGTCGGATCGGTGATGATCCCCACGAGCCATTCGCGGCCTCCCCACCCGTTCAGGTCGGGGGCCGATCCGAGGTCGGTGCCGTTGTCACCGAAGGCGTGGCAGGCACCGCACCGCTCCCCGCTGGCGACGAGGTCGCGTCCCCGGGCGACGACCTCCCGGCCCACGTCCGGTTCGGGCAGGCCGGCTTCCGCGGCCATCGCGGCGACGACGGCGGCGATGTCCTCCCGTGGCCACGTGTCGGCATCGGCGAGATCGCCCGTCACGAACGAAACCATGTCCCCCTCCTTGTGTGCCGTGTTGCCGAAGTAGGCCGGCCCACCGACCTGATCGGCGTCGAGCAGGCCGCGCATCCATGCCGCCGAGCCGAAGCCGAAGAGGTTCGCGGCGGAGGAGCGTGCGAACGCCGTCGCCGCCGCCGGATCGGTCGGATCGACGTGTGCGTGGCAGCTCGCGCAGTGCTGTGCGAAGAGCCGCGGCCCCTGGCTCGCCGGATCGGTCCGCACGAGCTCGAGCATCCCGGCGGGGGGAATGCGCTCGGGCCTTCCCGCGAGCTCGACCGCGCGGGCCGCGTCCACCTTCGCCTGGCGCGCCGCCGCGAGGAACGCCCGCGAGTGGCGGACCTTGCGCAGCCTCTTGATCTGCCGTTCCGCCTCCGCCCGCTTCGTCGGGTCGCCGCCCACCGCGGCGGCCAGTTTCTCCGCGTCCCCCTCCGTCTCCGCGTCGAGCCGTTCGGCCTCGGCGAGCGATGCCGGATCGACCCACAGGGCGTAGTAGTCCTCGTTGAGCGCGAGTCCGGTCAAGAGCGCGGCACCGGCCACGATCCCGAGCGTGAAGGCGACGTTGAAGCGATGCCCGAGCCGCCAGTGTCCGAGGATCGGCATCAGGAACATGACGGTCATCACGAGACCCGGCACGACGATCGCGCCGAGAAACTCGCCGCTGGCACCCCAGCCCTCGAACACCTTGAGAAACTGGAAGAGGAAGAGGAAATACCACTCGGGGCGGGCTGCCGCGTACGGCAGCGAGGGGTCGGCCGGGGCGCCGAGCTCGGCCCCCAGTTCCCCGGGCACCACCGTGCCACCCGCGAGCATCGTCCGCACTGCGGGCACGAGGATGACACCGAGCACGACCGCCATGACGGCGAGCATCGCGACGGCATCCTTGAGCACCTGATCGGGCCAGAACATCGCGTCGGGCCGGGTGAGCGGCTGCTTCGCGTGGAGGCCGTGCTTGCGAAAGAGCGCGAGATGCACGACGAGCATGACCACGAGCCCGGCCGGGAGAAACCCGGCGTGCAACGCGAAGAAGCGGGTCAGCGTGTGATGGCCGTAGTCCGGGCCGCCCACCACGAGCTGCTGGAGCGCCGGACCCACCAGTGGCACGAGGCCCGCGAGGTTCGTCGCCACGCGTGTGGCCCAGTAGCCCTTCTGGTCCCACGGCAGCAGATACCCCGTCAGCGCCATGCCGAGGACGAGCATCATCAGCACGAGGCCGAGCCAGAAATTCACCTCGCGCGGCGCCCGGTAGGCGCCGTCGATGACGACCTGCAGGAGATGGAGGGCCAGCAGGACGACCATCGCCTGCGCCATGAAGTGATGAATGCCCCGGAGGAGCCAGCCGCCGGCCATCTCGTGCTGGATGTAGTAGACGCTCTCCCAGGCGGTCTGGGCGCTCGCCGAGTAGCTCGCCCAGAGCACGAGCCCCGTGATCACCTGCACGAGGAAGGCGAACACGAGCGTGCTGCCCCAGACGTAGCGCCACCGGGCGCCGCCCGGCACCCGCTCGTAGAGCGCCTCGTGGAGGATCGCGCGATAGCCGGTGCGATCGTCGAAGAAATCGGCGAGACGACCGAGGAGGCCTCCGCCGCCGGGGCGTTGTGCGGTGCTCATGGTGCGTGTCGGGGGTG
>DNLZ01000095.1:1150-8995 GCA_003488325.1 Planctomycetaceae bacterium | reverse complement strand
GATCGCGTTCAGGGACGGGCCACCTTTTCGGCGATGCCCGTGAAAAAGTTCTGCCACTTCACTTCGACGGCGCCGCCGTGGCCGATGCGGCACTCCAGTTCGTCCATCGGTCGGGGGCTCGGGCTGGGGGCGACGATGCCGCCGTCGAGCGTGAACGAGCTGTTGTGGCACGGGCAGCGGAAGCAGTGCTCCGCCGGCTCCATCTCCACGAAGCAGCCCGCGTGCGGGCACGTCGCCGAGAGGGCCTGCACGACGTCGCTCCCCTTCTCCCGTCGCAGGTAGACGGCACCCACCGGCTCGGCGGGAAAGCCGGTCCACGCGTCGACGCGGTCGGTGACGATCGGGAACTGCCGTGGCACGCCGTCGTCCGGGATCGCCTCGATCTCCGTCACCCGCAGGAACGACGCCGCGGCACTCTTGCGGCGCAGCGGATCGAGCAGCACCCACACGCCGGCCCCCGCCGGAGCGAGGGTCGCCAGGCCGCCCGCCGCGAGCGCCATCACCTTGGACAGAAAGCCTCGGCGAGCCCCCTGTTCGTCCCTCGCGGGATCGTGCATCTGCATGCCCGTGCCTCCCTGTTTCAGACGGCCACGGCGGCCGCAGCCTGCCAGGCCTCGTCCACCGCCTCGTCCACCCGGAGCTTCGCCGCATCGAACGGCCCGTCGAGGATCGCGCCCGCGGCCGCACGATGCCCGCCCCCTCCGAACGACCCCGCCAGGGCCGAGCAGTCGACCGCGCCTCGGCTGCGAAAGCTCACCTTCACGCGGCCGTCCGGCTGCTCGATCAGGATCGCGGCGAGCTCGGTTCCCTTGACCGCGAGCGTGAGATTGATGAGGTCCTCCGTGTCGCTCGGCTGGGCGCCGATCTCGCGGACGTCCCGCTGCCGGACCGTCGACGTGATCACCCTGCCCCCGCGGGTCGTGGTCGCGCCGGCGAGCGTCCGTCCCACGAGGTGGAGCCGCGCGAGCGTGTCCTGCTCGAAGAGCTCCCGGTAGATGGTCGACGGACTCGCCCCGGCATCGACCAGCCGGGCAGCCACGCGGAATGACTCCCCGGAAACCGAGGGGAAGCGGAATCCACCCGTATCGGTCGAGAGTCCGGCGTACAGGGGCGTCGCGATCCGCTCCGTGAGGGGCACCCGCAGCCTCAGCGCGATCTCATAGACGATCCGGGCCGTGGCCTCCGCGGACGTGTCCTTGAACCAGCGGTCGGAGAGGTCGTCCTCGCTCACGTGATGGTCGATGACGACCACGCGGTCGCGCATCGAACGGGCCACGTCGCCCATCGCCCCGAGCTGGGCCCAGGCGCTCGTGTCGAGCACGACCAGGAGATCGCGGTCCGCGAGGTCGGCCGGCCGCACCCGCTCGGCGAGCGACTCGATGCGTCCCTCCGGGTCGATCCACCGCAGGTTCGCCGGCGTCGCCTGCGCGTTGACGATGCGCACGTCGCACCCGATCGCCTCCAGCACGCCGGCGAGTCCGAGCTCGCTCCCCAGCGCGTCGCAGTCGGGGCGGACGTGGCTCGTGAGCACGGCCCGCTCCGCACGGCGGAGCAGATCGAGGAGGCTGGACCAGTCGAGTCGCATCGGATCACACGGCGGGAGGGACGGTGGATCGGGGGACGGGATCGGAGCCCGTCGCGTCGTCGCCGGCCCGGCGCACGGCATCGGCCGCCGCCGAGACGTCGATCGCGAGCTGCGCCCTCAGTTCCTCGACCGAGGCGAACCGTCGAGTGTCGCGCAGCCGCGTCAGGAAGTCAACGTGGAGGGTGCGTCCGTAGAGGTCGCCCGTGAAGCCGATGAGATGTGCCTCGACCGAGAGCATCGTCTCGTCGAAGGTGGCGTTGGGCCCCACGTGGACCGCAGCCGCATGATCGACGTCGGGTGGAGCGAGGCCGATGGCTGCGGTCGCCCGCGCCGCATAGACACCGGGCGCGGGCAGGAGCGTGACCATCTCCGCGAGGTTCGCCGTCGGAAAACCCAGCGTCGCGCCGCGCCGCGCGCCCGTCACCACGCGGCCGCTCACGCGATACGGCGCGGTGAGCAGACGGTTCGCCGCCGCCACGTCACCTTCAGCGATCAACCGACGCAGCCGTGAGCTCGAGACGGGCGCGGCGTCGACCTCGAGCGGGGCGAGCACCTCGAGCCCCACGCCGTCGGGCAGGCAGTACCCGCGCAGCGCCGCGATGTCTCCGCTCCGCCCGACGCCGAACCGGAAATCGGGGCCTTCGACGAGCGCCGCGGCCCGCAGCCGATCACGCAGGACGAGGTCGTAGAAGCGTCGAGGGGCGAGCCCGAGCAGCTGCGGCGTCGCGGGCTGGACCACGACCGCGTCGAGACCGAGCGCGAGCAGCAGATCGACACGACGCGGAATCGTGGTGAGTGGCACCGGCGCGGCCTCGGGTCGTACGAGTGACGCGGGGTGTGGATCGAAGGTGAGCGCGACGGCGGGTACGGCGCGCGTCGCCGCCACTTCGCGGAGTCGCGCCACGAGCGCGGCATGGCCGAGATGCACGCCGTCGAAGTTCCCGACCGACACGGCGCACGAACCCGCCGGCTCGTGCCCGGGCCTCGCGTGCACGACGAGCGGCGGGATTCCGGAGGCTTCGTCGGACGGTGGTCTCGAACCGGACAACGTGGGCGAGCCGAGGTGGGGGGCGGCGCTGGGCTGCGATCGGGTCGCACGGCGACGACCCCCGTCATGCGCCGGGTGGTGAGAAGTGCACGCGGAACGTCCTGGAAGTCTACCGCGCGTGGGCGAACGGTATCATGTCCGCTCCATTCCCCGAGGAAGCTGCATGGGCGACGGCGGCGACGAAAAGCAGATCTACCTGTCGGCCGACATGGCCTGTCGTTTGGCGGCGATCGACATCGGGTCGAACAGCGTGCGGCTGCTCGTGGCCGAGGTGCTGCGCGGCGGCGCCTACCGCATCCTCGACGAGGAACGGGAGCCCACCCGCCTCGGTCGCAGCGTGGGGGCCGAGGGGGTGCTCGACGACGGGTCGATCGAGGCGACGGTGGCCGCACTGCGTTCGTTCCGGCAGATCGCGGCGGGCTACCAGGTGTCGGCGCTGCGGACGATCGCCACCTGCGCCGTGCGCGAGGCCCGCAACGGCCCTGAGTTCTGCCGCCGCGTGCGCGAGGAGATCGGACTCGACGTCGAGGTGATCTCCGGGGAGCGCGAGGCGCGGCTCGCCTTCACGAGCGTCCAGCACGCCTTCGACCTCACGGGAAAGAACGTCGTCGTCGCCGACATCGGCGGCGGCAGCACCGAGATCGTCTTCGCCACGGGCAACCTCATCGAGGCGATCTACTCCACGCCCCTCGGTGCCGTGCGGCTCACCGAGCGGTTCGGGCTTGGCGAGGCGGCGGAACCGGTGGACATGGAGCGCGGACGGGCGCGGCTCGAGGGGGAGGTGGCCGAGGTCCTCAAGAAACGCACCGCCCGTCCGCTCTTCGCGCCCCACTTCCTCGTCGGCTGCGGCGGCACCTTCACGACGCTCGCCGACCTGATGATGGCGGCGAAGCGGCAGGGCGAGCTGCCGGTGGCCGGCTATCGCGTCTCGCAGGCGGAGGTGCGCCACCTGCTCGACCGGCTCGTCAAGATGCCCGTGCGCGAGCGCCGCGCGCTGCCCGGAATGATGCCCGACCGGGCCGACATCATCGTCGCCGGCCTGACGATCGTCGCCGCGCTCATGAAGCGCTACCGCGTCAACACGCTCATGGTGCACACCCGCGGCGTGCGGGACGGCCTCCTCCGGGAGATGATCGACGACTCCCTCGGGCCCCGCGACGAGGACGAGCACCGCCAACGCGAGCTCGCCATCGAGCGGCTCGCCGCGGCCTGTTCCGGCGAACTCGAGCACGGCCGCGCGGTCGCCGCGCTCGCGGGCCGCATCTTCGAGCAGCTCGTCGAGCCGTTCGGGCTGCCGCCGGGAGACCGGCTGCTCCTCGAATGCGCCGCGCGGCTGCAGGACGTCGGCTACGTCATCAACTACGACCAGCACCACAAGCACAGCTACCACCTCATCCGCAACAGCCGCCTGCCCGGCATTCGCGCGCACGACCTCGAACTCGTGGCGAACGTGGCCCGCTACCACCGGGGCGCCGACCCGAAGCGGAAGCACGCCAACCTCGCGCGGCTGTCGTCCCAGGAGCAGCAGCGGGTGCTGCGCATGGCCGCGATCCTGCGGCTTGCCGGTGGCCTCGACCGCAGCCGCACGCAGCAGGTCCGCGACGCGGTGGTCCGCGTGCGGGAGGATGGCGTGCGGGTCGAGGCCGTGTCGGACGAGGATCCCCAGGTGGACCTGTGGGGCGCGAAGCGGCGGGTCGCCCTCTTCGAGAAGGTCTTCGGGGTGTCGATCGACGTGACCTGGGCCGGGTCGGATGGCCCCGCGCCTTCGGGCGATGCGAGCGAGCGGGCCGACCAGCCGGAACGCCGGCGACGGAAGCGGTGATGGTCGGCGGTGCGAGCCCGCACGACCGGCCCGACCCGCGCACCATGCCCGTCTGCCGGCGGTATCGACGACCGCGTCCCCGGCTGCCGATACCCTCGGAGCGGGCGGCGACGACAGGACACGTCGGGCCCACGACTCGGGGACCGACCATGCGGGGCACTCGATCGATCGCTTCACCCGTCGCCATGGTGGCAGCCGGCGGGGTCGCCCTCGTGGCCCTCGTGCTGGCCGGTGCTGAGGCCCGCGGCGAAAGCTGGCGGCGGTTCAGCGGGCCGCGATCCGCCGCCTCGCTCGGCACGCCTCGCGACCAGGCCCCCTACGCCCCCGGGTCCTCGCCCTACGTCACCGGAGCCCACGAGCGGCCCAAGTACTTCGTGCCACCGACGAATCCCCGCACGCCGACCTGGAAGATGTACGGCACGCCGCCGGGGGTCGTCCCGGGGGACTGGCCCCGCTACGCTCCACTCGGATTCGGCGGGTACCGCTTCCCGGCCGTCGGCGCCCAGGCGTATCGCTAGTCGCCGGCCGCCGGCCACGGCGCCCGCGAACGGAGGGCGCCCGCGGGCGGACCGCCGCGCGGCAGACGATGCAGGATCTGGTGGAGGTCACGGAAGCGGGGCTCTACTGCCGCCGGGGTGACTTCTTCGTCGACCCCTGGCGACCGGTGCCCCGCGCGGTCATCACGCACGCACACGCCGACCACGCGCGGCGCGGAAGCGCGAGATACCTCTGCGCCTCGCCTGGCAAACTCGTGCTGCGCAGCCGCATGGGTGGCCAGGCACCGATCGACGTGGTGCGGTACGGCGAAACGATCCTGATCAATGGCGTCCGTGTGTCGCTCCACCCCGCCGGACACGTGCTGGGGTCGGCCCAGGTGCGGCTCGAGCATGGCGGCACCACGTGGGTCGTCACCGGGGACTACAAGCTCGAGCGCGACCCGACGTGTGCGCCCTTCGAGCCAGTCCGCTGCGATGTCCTCGTGACGGAGTCGACGTTCGGGCTCCCCGTCTACCGCTGGCCCTCGTCGGAGGTGATCGCCGCGGACCTCGACCGGTGGTGGCGGGAAAACCGTGACGCGGGTCGGACGAGTGTCGTGCTGGCCTATGCGCTCGGGAAGGCGCAGCGGCTCGCCGCTGTGGTCGATCCGTCGATCGGACCGATCGTCGCGCACGGTGCGGTGATGACGATGGTGGAGGCCTACCGCGCGAGCGGCGTGAGGCTCCCGCCGATCGACCGCGTGCCGCCGCGCGCCCGCCGCGTCGGTGGCGGCAGGGCGCTGGTGATCGCGCCCCCCAGCGTGCTCGGAGGATCGTGGCTGCGGCTCTTCGGCGAGGCGAGCGTCGCGATGGCCTCCGGCTGGATGACGCTCCGCGGCGTCCGCCGACGGCGCGGATTCGCGCGGGGCTTCGTGGTGTCCGACCACGCCGACTTCCCCGGGCTGCTCGCGGCGATCGAGGCCAGCGGCGCCAGGCGGGTGCTCGTGACCCACGGGTTCGCCGACCCGCTCGCCCGCCTGCTGCGGGAACGCGGGCTCGATGCGGCGCCGCTCGCCACGCGGTTCACGGGCGAGGCTTCGCCCGATGCGGTCGGCGTCGAGGACGATGATCCGGAGGCGCCCGCAAGCGGCACGGCACCGTCGCCCGGGGCGGACGCGGACGCCGCCGCGGCCGGGATCCGGGGAGCGGCCGTCGAATGAGATCGTTCACCGACCTGTTCTGGCAGCTCGACGGCACGACGCGAACGAGCGAGAAGCTCGAGGCGCTCGTGGCGTATTTTCGGGCCGCACCGCCGGACGATGCCGCCTGCGCGATCGACGTGCTGTCCGGCGGGCGGCAGATTCGGGCGGTCCCGACGAGCCTGCTGCGGCAGTGGGCGGCCGAGGTCACCGGCCTTCCGCCGTGGCTCGTCGAGGAGAGCTACGCCCACGTCGGCGACCTCGCCGAGACGCTCGCGCTCGTCCTGCCGGAACCGGTTGCGCCCGCCGACGAGGCGCCGGGGGCGCACGAGGCGGACGTCGGCCTCGCGCGGCTCATGCGGACGACGATCCACAGCCTGCGGCACGAGACGGAGGCCCGGAAGCGCGAGGTCGTGCTGGCGACCTGGCGACGGCTCGCGTCGCGCGAGCGGATCGTGTGGCACAAGCTGCTCACCGGCGGCTGCCGTGTCGGCGTGTCACGCACGCTCGTCGCCCGGGCCCTCGCGGAGGTGGCGGGGGTGGAGCCCGCGGTGATGGCGCATCGGCTGATGGGGGGTGACGTCGTCGACGGCGAGGCCTACCGCCGGCTGCTCGCGCCCCAGCGGCACGACGCGGACGACCGCCGCCCCTATCCCTTCTTCCTCGCCTCGGCGCTCGACGGCGCCGAGGGGCACGACGTCGCCTCGCTCGGGGGCGTCGCCGACTGGCAGGCCGAGTGGAAGTGGGACGGCATGCGGGCGCAGCTGGTACGACGAGGCAGCGACGTCGCGGTCTGGAGCCGCGGCGAGGAGCTCGTCAACGAGGCCTTCCCCGACATCGTCGCGGCGGGTGCGACGCTGCCTGCCGGCACCGTGCTCGACGGCGAGCTGCTCGCCGTCGCCGGGGGCCGCCTGCTCGGCTTCTCGATGCTCTCGCGGCGGAGCGGCCGGCGCACGGTGACGCGGCGACTGCTCGAGGACATTCCCTGCGTCTTCGTCGCCTACGACCTGCTCGAGGAGCGGGGAGAGGACCTCCGCGGGCGGCCCCTGCACGAGCGTCGCCTGCGGCTCGAGGGCATCGTGCCCACGCCGTTCGCGGCGGGCACCGATGCGCATGGCGCGCGGCCGCCGCAGGTGACGTCGGCCATCTTCCTCTCACCCGTCGTGTCGGCGGCCTCGTGGACCGATCTCGGGCTCCTGCGCGCGGAGGCCCGTCGTCGCGGGGTCGAGGGGCTCATGCTCAAGCGGCGCGCGAGTCCCTACGGTGTCGGACGCACCCGCGGCGACTGGTGGAAATGGAAGATCGAACCGCTGGAGATCGACGCGGTGCTGCTCTACGCGCAGGCGGGTCACGGCCGTCGCGCCGGGCTGCACAGCGACTACACGCTCGGACTGTGGCACGAGGGCCGGCTCGTCACGGTGGCGAAGGCCTACTCCGGCCTCGCCGACACGGAGATCGTCGAGGTCGACCGGATCGTGCGGGCGACGACGCTCGAGAAGCACGGCCCGGTGCGCATCTGCGAACCCACGCTCGTCTTCCAGCTCGCCTTCGAGGCCGTGAGCGCGTCGACGCGGCACAAGTCCGGCGTGGCGGTGCGCTTTCCGCGGATCGTGCGGTGGCGGCGTGACAAGCAGCCGAGCGAGGCGGGCACGCTCGACGACCTGCGGCGCATGATCCCGGGCAGCGTTCCCCGCTGAGCGCCGTAAGGGTCTGGG
>DNLZ01000095.1:409-754 GCA_003488325.1 Planctomycetaceae bacterium | reverse complement strand
ACGCCTCCAGGCGTGCGAACGGTCGCGGCGGTCCGCACCCGCCTGGCCGGCGCGGGTCGGGCTCCGCACGCGGACGTGCCGAGCCGGCATCGTGTAGAAGAAGGCGTCGTGAATGTCGGGGGCCGGCATTCGGCAGGCGGGCTGCGGCTCCGGGTCGCTCCAAGACACGATGCCTCCACGAATCGACGGCACAGGACGGCGGCGTCGGACGGCGGCCACGCGGCCCACGGTCTCCGCGGTTGCGCCGGTGGACCGTTTCCGCGACTGGTTTTCGCGTCGGGGCTGGTCGCCGTTCGCATTCCAGTTGGAGACGTGGCGGGCGGTCGAGGGGGGGGAGGGGGGGGG
>DNLZ01000095.1:0-128 GCA_003488325.1 Planctomycetaceae bacterium | reverse complement strand
TGGAGACGTGGCGGGCGGTCGAGTCGGGCACGAGCGGCGTGCTGCACGCACCGACCGGCACGGGAAAGACGCTCGCCGCATGGCTCGGGGCGCTCGCCCGCGCGGAGGCGGGCGCGGCAGTCGGAGGC
>DNLZ01000476.1:3132-4426 GCA_003488325.1 Planctomycetaceae bacterium | reverse complement strand
TGCAACTGGGGATTCGGTCGGGTGGCACGGCGTGAGAGCACGCGACGCGGCTCGTTTTCGCTGGCTTGTGGGCCGCACGATCACCGAATTACCATGCCAGGGAACGGCACGATGGATTCGTCGGCCGGCGGTCATTCCGACGCGTTCGGGCGGAGCGATCAGCAGTGCAGTCGGCAACACCATCTGTCGTCGTGATGGTGTTTCTCGCGAGCCTGTCGGCAGCTGTCGCGGCGGCCTCCGACGGGAACGTCGACACCTACACCGAGGTGGTGCTGCCGCTGCTCACGAAGCGCTGCTTCGAGTGCCACTCCCACCACGGCGACATCGAGGGTGGTCTCGCGCTCGATTCACGCGACGGCTGGGAACACGGGGGCGATTCGGGCCCGGCGGTGGTGGCGGGCAGGCCGGACGACAGCCTCATGATGAAGGCTGTTCGGTATGGCGACCCCGACCTGCAGATGCCCCCGGATGGCAAGCTTCCCGCGGCCGAGATCGCGATACTCGAACGCTGGATCGCCGCGGGTGCCGCGGCGCCGGCGGGCGATCCGGTCCATGCCCGGTCCCAGGCAAAACGCGGCATCGATATCGCGGAGGGAAGGAATCATTGGGCCTTTCAGCCGGTGGTTGCGGCCACGCCGCCTGCCGTCCGTGACGAGTCGTGGCCGCGGGACGACGTCGATCGGTTTCTGCTCGCGCGGCTCGAGCAGGCGGGCCTGCGGCCGGCCGACGATGCCGATCGCCACCTCTGGCTGCGGCGGGTGAGCTTCGACCTCACCGGTCTGCCCCCCACGCCAGCCGAGATCGTCGCATACATCGCCGACGGCTCCACGTCCGCCGACGCCACCGTCGTCGACCGGCTGCTCGCCTCGCGAGGCTTCGGCGAACGGTGGGCGCGGCACTGGCTCGATCTCACCGGCTACGCCGACCAGATGGGCACGTCGAACGACGTCTTTGCCGAGCACGCCTGGCGGTATCGCGACTACGTGATCGACGCCTTCAATACCGACAAGCCCTACGACCGATTCGTCCGCGAGCAGATCGCGGGCGACCTTCTGCCCGCCGGGGATCCGGCCGTCACGGCCGCGAACCGTGTGGCCACGGGCTTCCTCGTGCTCGGCGACGTGGAGATCGTCAATGTCGACAAGCTGAAGCTCGACTGGGACGTCGCCGACCAGCAGATCACGAAGGTCGGCACCGCCTTTCTCGGCATGACGCTCGGCTGTGTCCGGTGTCACGACCACAAGTTCGATCCGATCGGGCTGGAGGACTACTACGGCCTCGCCGGTGTCTTCCT
>DNLZ01000476.1:0-2770 GCA_003488325.1 Planctomycetaceae bacterium | reverse complement strand
GAGCTTCCGGAGACCGATCGGCAGGCAGCCGCCCGCCTCGTCGCGGAACAGAAGCATCGCGAGCGGATCGCGGACTTGAAGGGGCAGCGCGACCGTCTGCAGGCCCGGCAGAAGGAGATCGCCGCCGAACTGAAGAACAGCCAGCCGCAGCCTGACCGGGCCGACCCGCTCAGAGCGCGCCTCCAGAAGGAGGAGCAGCAGATCGTCGCCGAGGTCAAGCGGCTCGACGGCACGATCACGCACGCCGAGTTCTTCGTCCCCAAGCCGCCGCGCACGCACGGCGTCCACGAGGCCCAGAAGCCGGCCGATGTCCACATCGCCATCCGCGGGAACCCGCGGGCTGCCGGGACCGTCGTGCCCCGTGGCGTGCTGCGGGTGGCGTCATGGTCGCACGCACCGCCGATGCCCGCGGATCAGAGCGGCCGCTTGCAGGTCGCGGACTGGATCGCCGACCCGCTCAATCCGCTCACCGCCCGGGTCGCCGTCAACCGGATCTGGCAGAAGCTCTTCGGCTTCGGGATCGTGCATTCGGTCGACTACTTCGGCACCCGCGGCGACTCTCCCACGCACCCCGAACTGCTCGACAGGCTGGCCGCCGACTTCGTGCGCGACGGCTGGTCGCAGAAACGGCTCATTCGCCGGCTCGCCCTCTCCCGTGCCTACCGGATGGGCACGGCCCACGATGCGACCGCCGCCGCCAAGGACCCCGACAATCTTCTCCTCTGGCGGATGAACCGCCGTCGGCTCGATGCCGAGGCGATCCGCGACGGCATCCTGCTGGTCTCGGGCCGGCTCATCGACTCCTCCGGCGGCCCGAGCCTGCCGCTGGAATACGAGGAGAACACGGGCGGTCTCACCGGCAACGTCAACCCGCCGTCATTCGCGCTCAGGAAATTCCGCGCGGAGCAGGAGTTCGAGCGGACGGTCTACCTGCCGATCGTCCGCGCCAAGCCTCAGGCCGGACCTGCCCAGCTCCGAGAGGTCTTCGATTTCACCCAGCCGGCGACGTTCGCGGGCATGCGCTCGCAGACGGTCGTGCCGACGCAGTCGCTCTACCTGCTCAACGACGGACTGCTGCGGGCCCGCGCGGCCGACACGGCGCGGCTCGTGCTGACCGCCGCCGCCGAGCGCGATTCCCGGCTGGAGCAGCTGTGGCTGCGGGTTCTCAATCGGCCGATCAGGCCGGACGAGATCGCGGCCGCTGCGGCCTTCCTCGATCGGCTGCCGCCGCTGCTGGCCGGCTCGGAGCAGCTGGAGCTCGACGTGTGGGTCGAACTCTGCCATGGACTCCTCTCGACCAACGAGTTTCTGCACGAACTGTGACACGACCGCTGAAGAGGCCTCCGATGTGGCACTCGTCGCTTCCCCGCCGGCAATGGCTCCGCGGCACCTGCTGCGGCTTCGGGGCCCTCGCGCTCCATGACCTCGCCCGGGCGGCCTTCGACCCGGCGGCGGCACGGCTGCCGGGCGTGACCAGCCCCAAGGCCAGGCGGGTGATCTTCCTGTTCATGGCTGGAGGTCCCTCCCAGCCCGATCTTTTCGATCCCAAGGAGGCGGTCCGCCGGGCCCATGGCACGACGATCGCACCACCGGTCGATCCGACGCTCGAGACGGTCGGTACCGACAAATACCTGGCACTCGCGCCCATCGCCCCGATCCAGCCGCGGGGTCAGTCCGGCACGCTCGTCTCCGACCTCATGCCGCATCTCGCGGGCATCGCCGACGACATCTGCCTGCTCCGCGGCATGCATGCCGACAACAACCAGCACGCGCCGGCGACGCTGCAGTTCCACACCGGCAGCGTCGCCGAGGCGCGCCCGTCGATGGGGGCCTGGATCGGCTACGGTCTCGGCACGGAGAACGAGACCCTGCCCGGCTTCGTGACGGTGCATCCCGACGCCGACGTGCGGACCTACGGCGCCGCCTTCCTGCCGGCGAAGTTCCAGGGGACCAAGATCTCGGCCGTGGGCGGCATGCCGATCGACAACCTCGCCGACCCGACGCGGCGGCCCGCCGTGCAACGGGCCCGGATCGATTTCGTGCAGGAGCTCAACCGGCGGCTGCTCGCCGAGTCGCAGGCGGACGCCGTGATGCAGGGCATGATCGAATCGATGGAACTCGCCTACCGGATGCAGACGACGGCCCCCGCCTTCGTCGACCTCGCGCAGGAGTCGAAGGCCACGCTCGATCTCTACGGCGTGGGAGGCCAGGAGACCGACCGCAACGCCCGGGCCTGCCTGCTCGCGCGGAGGCTCTCCGAGGCGGGGGTGCGATTCGTGCAGGTGACGATGGGCGGCTGGGACCATCACGGCAACATCCGCGGTGAACTGCCCAAGTCCTGCCGCCAGACCGATCAGCCGGTCGCCGCGCTCGTGAAGGACCTGAAGGCCCGCGGCCTGCTCGACGACACGCTCGTGGTCTGGTCGGGCGAGTTTGGCCGCACGCCGTGGAGCCAGGACCTCAGCGGCACGGCTGCGATCGAGAAGCATGGCCGCGAGCATCAGCCGGAGAGCTTCTGTGCGTGGATGGCCGGGGGCGGGATCAGGCCGGGCATCACCTTCGGCGAGACCGACGACCTCGGCTATCGCGCGATCGCGGGCCGCGTGCACGTGCACGACCTGCATGCAACGATCCTGCACCAGATGGGCATCGACCACACGAAGCTCACCTGGCGGCACGCGGGGCGCGACTTCCGGCTCACCGACGTCTATGGCCGCGTGGTCCGCGAGATCATCGCCTGAACCTGCCCGAGCGAGAGTCGCGGTCCGAT
>DNLZ01000096.1:649-7724 GCA_003488325.1 Planctomycetaceae bacterium | reverse complement strand
TGGCACGCGATGTCGATTCCCGACGCGTCTCGTTCCTCCTCACCGGCACGACGAGCGGCCAGGTCGAGCGGCTGGTGGGCGGCCGTTGGGTGCCCATGCGGACGACCGGACCCGTGGCGACGCGGCTGATCGACGGCCGCGATCCGGTGCGTTGGGTCGCCCCGGCAGGTGCGCTCGGCACCACGCCGGCATTCACCGTGCAGGCATGGGATGGACGGTTGGCCTCGACGACCATCTCGCAGATCTCGGTGTCGATCGCGGCCACCGACGACACCGCGTTCGCCTACTTCATCGATGACACCACCCAGGTGTCGAACGTGCCCGCCGGGTACGGCGTGATCGGCGAATTCAGCGAGACAGAGCGGGCCGCCGCCGTCGCCTCCGGCCGGATCGTTGGCGAGTCGGTCGCGATGTTCAACCAGCAGTCCGACAACACCGTCGGCTACAGTCTCTGGCCGCTCATCGAGAATCTGTTCCAATCCAGAACACCGGTCGCTCCCGGTGATCGGCAGGCGCTGGCCCGGCAGATCCTCGACCAGGTACTCGTGAACAAGGGGCTCACCGCCACAAGCGAATTTCCCAGTCCGGACGAGGGCGTGCCCGCGGGCCCGGGAGCGGGCTACGTGATCTGGGCGCAGGATTTCGAGTTCAGGCCGGGCATCGTTCCCACGACCGACGTGTATGCCGGCGTGACGGCCGTGCTGTGGGCCGGTCGCACCTACCTGGGCGACTCGTTCAAGATCATGCCCGTGCCGTCGAGCAGCCTCTTCAAGACGCTCGGCGACACCACCGTCAACGGTAAGGGTGCCTACGTCTCCGATGAGATCATCAACGGCACTGCGTCCACCCCCTACCTCGCCTCGCTCGGGCTCGAGGGGCTGCCGGAGAACCCCCAGCACGGGTCGAACGGTGAGTGGAACTTCCTGTCGTTGCTCTACGCCAACGGCCTGATCGACGGCTTCTTCGGCCAGAACTACAACACCACGCAGGTGGGCATCGTCACGCCCGACACGCTCCCCTTCCACGACCCCTCCCTGCCCTACGCGATCCAATCGGCCCACGACAATCCGACGCAGGTCGCCAGCGGTGGGCCGTGGAGCACGGTCTACAACGGCGACGTGCCGTTTCACGCGACCGTGTATTGGTTGGCGAACGTCGATCCGACGTGGGGTCAGCCGCCGAAGAAGCCGGTGCTCCAGCCCACACAGGCTCCGCTGCCCACGACGGCGTTCGCGGCATACGGTCGGTCGAACTGATCTGCGGCAGGCTGTGCCGCGGTCCGGGTGGCAGGTGAATCACGATGCAGCGAGCGAGCGTCCGCTCACCGGGCATCGGCGCCCTGTGCGTCATGTCCATCGTCTGCACGACAGCGGCCGCCGGTGCCGCCGGGCGGCGGGACTTCGTGGCACGCCATTGCCTGGCGTGCCACGATGCATCCACGCGGTCGGGCGGCCTCGACCTGACGGCGATCGGCGACGACCTTGCGGATCCGATCACGTTCGACCGCTGGGTGGCGGTCCATGACCGTGTCGAACGCGGCGAGATGCCGCCGGCCGAGGCCGACCGTTCGCCGAAGGATGAGTCGCGGCGGTTTCTCGCCGCGCTCGATGCGGCGCTCCTGCAGGCCGATGAGACGCGGATCGCGGCGACGGGCCGAGTGCGGCTGCGGCGGCTGACTCGCCGCGAGTTCGAGAACACGCTCGTCGACCTGCTCGCGCTGCCACGGCTCGACATCACCGGTCTCCTGCCGGCCGACGGCCGCGTGGCCGGCTACGACAAGGTGGCCTCAGGGCTCGACATCTCCCCTGCCCACCTCGACGCCTACGTCCAGGCGATCGAGCAGGCGCTCGACATGGCGATCGCGACGCGGAGCACGCCGCCGCCGATCTTCAGCCGCCGCATTTATCCGGCCGGCCTCTTCAAGTTCGAGATGAACCTCGTCGAGGGTCAGTTCGTGCTGCTCGCCGAGAAAATGCCCGATCCCGCGCTGCCCGTGCGCGGGGGATTCGAGGACCGACAGGGCCACGTCGGTGCGGAGGGCCCCGACCTCGAGGAGCGTCGTGGCCTCGTCCGGGCGGTCAAGTCCGCGGGGAGCACGAGTGCGGTCGGCCTGCTCAATCCCAACCTCGCCGGCTACGAGGCGGCGCTCAACGTCGCTCCGATCCATGCGGGTCGCTATCGCCTGCGGATCTCGCTCTGGGGCTTCCGCTGGGCCGCGGGCCGACCGGTGCCCTGCACCGCACCGCAGGCGGCGGCACTCCGGGCGCACGCGGAAGGCAAGCAGCAGGAGGGCGGGCGGCTGCTCCGCATGTTGACCGCCCCGTCACTCGAGTCGCACGAGGAGGAGTTCGTCGCATGGCTCGATCCGCTCGAGTCGATCGTGTTCGACCCCGTGTCGATTCCGTGGAACGGCCTGCGGATCGGCCAGGTGGCCGGCCGAGCGGCCCGGCACGAGGGTCCCGGCGTGGCGATCGACTGGTTCGAGATCGAGGGACCCCTGAACGACTCGTGGCCGCCCGAGAGCCACCAGCGGCTTTTCGGATCGCTGCCGATCGCGGCCTGGCCGACGGAGAGCGACGCGGTCCCGCCGAAACGCGTTCCTCCGCGCGGGCTCGGGGGCTACCTGCCGAATGTCCACGTCGATATTCCCGAGGCCGAGCGTGCACCGCCGCTCGAGTCCGTCCGATCGGATCGACCGGTGGACGACGCGCGCCATCTCCTCGAGGGGTTTCTGCCACGCGCCTTCCGACGCGACGTGGCTCCCGCCGAGATCGATCCGTATGTCGCGCTCTTCGAGTCGCGGCTCGCCGCCCGTGACTGCTTCGAGGACGCGATGCGGCGGGTGTACGTCGCCGTGCTGACCTCGCCCGAGTTTCTTTTCGTGGCGGCAGAGCCGGCCCACGCAGCGGATGGCTTCGCGCTCGCGTCGCGGCTGTCGTACTGGCTGTGCAATGGCCCGCCCGACGAGGCCCTCCTCGCCGCCGCGCGGGATGGCTCGCTCCTCCGACCCTCGGTCATCGAGCGCGAGGTCGATCGCCTCCTCGCCGACCGGCGCAGCGACCGCTTCATCGACGACTTCGTGGATCAGTGGCTCGAGCTGCGCCGCGTCGCCGAAACCACGCCCGACCCACGGCTCTATCCGGAATACCGGTTCCTGCTCCACGAGGGGGTCGTGGCTGAGCCGCGGAGATTCGTGCGCGAGCTCATTCGTGACGACCTTCCCGCCCGCGCCCTGCTCCAGCCCGGATTCGCGATGCTGACGCAGCGGCTCGCGGAGCACTACGGGATCGAAGGGGTCCACGGGGTCGAGGTGCGTCGCGTGGCGGTGCCTCCCGGCGGCGTCCGTGGGGGCCTGCTCGGGCAGGCGGCGATCCACAAGCTCACGGCGAACGGCACGACGACGTCGCCGGTGACCCGCGGAACGTGGGTGATGGACCGCCTCCTCGATGAACCGCCGCCTCCGCCACCACCCGGCATCTCGGCCATCGATCCCGACACCCGCGGGACCACCACGGTGCGTGAACAGCTCGACCGTCATCGCACCGACGCCGCGTGTGCCGCGTGCCATGCCCGCATCGATCCGCCCGGCTTCGCCCTCGAGGCCTTCGATCCGGTCGGCGGCCTGCGTCAGCGGTATCGTTCCACCGGCCAGGGGCTCGTGCCCCCGGAACGCGATCGCGTGGACTGGCGGGTGACCTACACGCTCGGTCCGGAGGTGGACGCCTCGGGCACGCTGGCCGACGGCCGGACGTTCACCGGACCGGACGAGTTTGCCGCGCATGCGGCCTCGAATCCGGAGCGATTGGCCGAGTCGTTCGTCGCCCACCTCTCCCGCTATGCGACCGGCGCGGATGTGGGGTATGCGGATCGCGCCGAGATCCGGCGGATCGTGGCCACGGCACGTGCGCGGGACTATGGACTGAAATCGCTCGTGCACGGGCTCGCCCGCAGCCGCTTGCTCGGCACTCGGTCGCCGTCGGTCTCCGAGGGAGGCGCCCCGTGACCCCCCATCGCCATCCCTGGTCGTGTGATCGTCGTCGGTTCCTGCTCGCGGCCGGGGCCTGCCTCCCCCTGCCCGCGATCGGCCGTGCCGCCGAGGCGGCGCCGCCGCGCCGGCTGCTCGCGATTCACGTGCCACTCGGAATGATGCCGCAGTTCTTCTTTCCCTCCGACGGCGCGACGACGAGCCCCTATCTCGACCTTCTGGCAGCGCATCGCGACCGCTTCACGACGTTCGCCGGACTCTCTCATCCCGGGGTCGACGGCAACCACCATGCCGGCCAGTGCTTCCTCACCGGCGCGCCGCATCCGGGCCAGCCGACGTTCCGCAACGGCATCTCGCTCGACCAGGTCGCAGCCGAGCGCATCGGTCTTGAAACGCGGTTCCCATCGCTCGCCGTGGCGGTGCGGAATGGCGAGCACTACGCCGACTCGATCGCCGTGTCGCGGGCCGGCGTGATGCTGCCCGCCGAGACGAGCGCCGAGCGGCTCTACCGACGCCTCTTCGTGGCCGGCACGCCCGCCGAGCAGGCGGCGACGCTGCGGCGGATCGAGGCGGGGGGCAGCGTGCTCGACCTGGTGCTCGACAAGGCGCGGCGCCTCGAGCAGGCCGCGGCGGCCGCCGATCGGCCCCGGCTCGCGCAGTATTTCGATGCCGTCCGTGAACTCGAGGGTCGGCTCGAACGCGCGATCGCGTGGGAGCGTCGCCCGAAGCCCGTCGTGGACCTGCCACCGCCGCGTGACATCGCCGACGCCAACCAGGTCATCGCCCGGTCACGGCTGATGTTCGACCTCGTGCGCCTCGCGCTCGCCACCGACAGCACGCGGGTCATCACGATGTCGCTCAGCACGTTCGCGGTGGTGCCGCACGTCCCGGGCGTGAGGAACGAGACGCACGGCCTCACGCATCACGGCAACGAGCCGGAGAAGATCGCCGAGCTGCGGCGGATCGAGGAGGCGCAGGTGGCGGTCTTTGGCGAACTGCTCGCGGCGCTCGCCGCCATGGCCGAGCCCGGCGGCTCGCTCCTCGACCACACCCAGGTGCTCTACGGCAGCTGCCTCGGCAACGCCAACTCGCACAGCACGCGCAATCTCCCGATCATCCTCGCCGGTGGGGGGCTGCGGCACGGCGGGCATCTCGCGTTCGCGGAGGCTGACGGCGTGCCGCTGGCGAACCTCTACCTCACGATGCTCCGGGGTCTCGGCGTGGAGGTCGACTCGTTCTCGAGCAGCACCGGCACGCTGCGCGGCCTCGAGCCAGTCGGCTGACGGGTGAGTCGTGATCGCGGGCGCGGTGCCTGGCCGATCCACCGGTGGCGGCGCTGGGGCGGCACGAGGCAAACCTGCTCCCCGTCCGCCGCGCCTTGCAGCGTCATTCGAGATCAGGGAGCATCGTGGCGACTCCACTTCGGTCAAGGTCTTCCGTTCAGGCGATCGATTCATGACAAAGACGACGCGGTCGAGCTGTTTCCGTCGTGTTTCCAGCCCCGCCGCAGGACGATCGCGCATCGCGCGAGCCCGGCGGCTGCGCTTCGAGACACTCGAAGAGCGGCTGCCGTTGGCGACGTTCTACGCCACCTCGCTGACCGATGCGGTCACCCCGGGAACCCTGCGCGGGGCGGTCATTCAGGCGAATGCCACGCCGGGGGGCGACACGATCGTGCTTCGCGCCGGGACGTACCGGCTGACATTGGCAGGAGCCGGCGAGGACGCCGCCGCGACCGGCGACCTCGACATCCTGCAGAACCTCACGATCGAGGGGGCGGGCGAGACGCAGACGATCATCGACGCCATCGCGCTGGGCGACCGGGTGTTCGACGCCCGCAATGCCAATCTGATCATCAAGAACGCGACCATCCGCGGCGGACGCGCCGAGCAGGGCGGCGCGCTCTCCATGGTCGATGGTGCCCTCACGTTGCGAAACTGCCGACTGACCGACAACGTTGCCGCCGGCGTGGATGGCGGGAACGGCCAGGGTGGCGCCGTCTATCAGCAGGGCGGTTCTCTCGTCATCCAGCGATCCAGGTTCAACGCGAATCAGGCTGGCGGCGGCACCAACGCCGTCCACAGCGGCTTTGGCCTGGGCGGCGCCATCTTCCTCGACAACTCCATGGCGACCATCTCGAGGAGCATGTTCTCGGACAACCGCGCCTCGGGCGCCGCAGGCAGTGAGACCGCCGCGGCCGGCATGGGCGCGGGTGGGGCGATCCGTGCGTTCGCGTCGAGCGTTCGCGTGACATCGAGCTCCTTCCTCGGCAATATCGCGGTCGGCGGGTCGGGTCGTGATGGAAGTGTGCAGGGTGGCGCGGGGGGCGAAGGCGTCGGGGGTGCGATCAGCGTGCAATCGCGCGGAACGCTCGTCCTGCAGAACTCGACGCTCGACGGCAACACGGCCCAGGGCGGCAGCGGCGGAAACGGGCCTGCCGGTGGCACCGCGGGCGTAGCCCGCGGCGGCGGCATCTATGCGGCCTTCGACGCCACGGCCACGATCCAGAACAGCACGCTCGTCGCCAACCAGGCACTCGGAGGCTCCGGAGGAACCGGTCGAGAGACATCGGATCCACTGGCGCTCGACGGTGCCGGCGGCGCCGCGTATGGAGGTGGTTTTCAGGGTTTCATCGATACACGCGTGACCATGTCAGGCTCCACGCTGCGCGACAATTCCGCGATCGGCGGCAGAGGGGGGAACGCCGGGCCCGGCGGCAGCGGCGGCAGCGGCGGAGTTGGACAGGGCGGCGGCGTCTGGTCCGCGTCCGAAGCCACGTTCGGAGACACCCTGGCGGTCTCCAACTCCAGGCTCATGAACAACGTCGCCATCGGCGGGACTGCCGGAGCGGGAGAAGCGGGAGACGGCCGCGGTGGTGCTGCCAGCGGCGGGGCTGCCGCCATTGGCTCGGGCGTCGCCACGACCGTCACGAGGTCGCGATTCCTGTCGAACCTCGCGCTCGGCCGGGGTGCGGGGGCCGGCGGCGCGATCGACGCGCTGGCCGCCCCTTTGGCCATTCGTGACAGCCTGTTTGGCGACAACCAGGCGCTCGGCGGAACCGCGAGCTTCGGCGCCGGCGGCGCGATCCAT
>DNLZ01000096.1:0-260 GCA_003488325.1 Planctomycetaceae bacterium | reverse complement strand
GACGGCGGCTCGGGGCAAGGCGGTGCGATCTTCGCGATCGAGGGATCCGCGGCGGTGACCGCCTGCACGTTCGACACGAACCAGGCGATCGGCGGCGTCGGGGGCTCCTCATCCGACGGCGGCAGCGGCCTGGGCGGTGCAATCCAGAGCGTCGACGGGGGGTTGGACGTCTCCCGCTCCACCTTTGCGAACGGTCTCGCTCGAGGCGGTGCCGCCGCCACGGGCAACGCGGTGGGCAGTGCCGCAGGCGGTGCGATCCA
>DNLZ01000097.1:4786-5021 GCA_003488325.1 Planctomycetaceae bacterium | reverse complement strand
CACGCCGCCTCGGCCGGACTCGAGCGGTTCAAGCGCGGCTGGGCCACCGGCACCGCGCCGGTGCACCTCTGCGGCCGGATTCTCGATCGCGTCGCGTATGCCCGGCTGGGCGGACCCGCCGAGGCGGCGCACGCCTCCTTCTTTCCCGCCTACCGGGCCGCCTGAGGAGCGCCATGACCGCCTGCCGCCCCTCCTACCTCGAGCTCGTCGAGCACTACGAGGCGTGCCTCGCCGC
>DNLZ01000097.1:0-4427 GCA_003488325.1 Planctomycetaceae bacterium | reverse complement strand
CGACGACGCGACGACCCGCTACCGCGTCATGCTCGGCCTGCTCGACGGGCGCCCGCGTCCGGCCGACGCCTCGCTCCTCGATTTCGGCTGCGGCGCGGGCCATCTCGTCGATCATCTGCGCCGGCACGGTCCGGGCGACGTGCGGTATCTCGGCGCCGACCTGTCGCCGCGGTTCATCGACCTCTGCCGCGCGAAGTTTCCCGATCTCGACTTTCGCTGCGTCGACGTCCTCCGCGAGCCGGACGCCCTGCCCTCCGCCGACTTCATCGTCGCGAACGGGGTCTTCACGGAGAAGCGGTCGCTGTCGTGGGACGCGATGTGGGAGCACACGCGGCGGATGATCGCCGCCCTCCACTCTCGCGCCCGGATCGGGCTGGCGTTCAACGTCATGACCTGGCACGTCGACTGGCAGCGTGACGACCTCTTCCACCTCCCCTGCGACACGCTGCTGGCGTTCCTCAAGGCGGAGGTGAGCCGGCACGTCGTGCTCCGCGCCGACTACGGGCTCTGGGAATACACGACCTACGTCTACCGGGAGCCGGAATGATGGCGGATGTCGTCGTGTTCGGCACGAGCGACTTCGCGTCGCTCGCCCGCTTCTATCTCACGCACGACTCCCCGCACGAGGTCGTCGCCTTCACCGTGGAGCGCGACTACCTGCCGGAGTCGGGCCGCTTCGAGGGGCTGCCGGTCGTGCCGCTCGACGAACTGCCGAGTCACTACCCGCCGGATGCGTGCCTCGCGTTCGCGCCGGCGTCGCACTACCGGATGAACACGCTCCGTGAACGGATCTACGGCCTGCTCCGCGGCGCCGGCTACGAGCTCGTCTCCTACGTCAGTTCGAAGGCGACCCGCTTCCCCGGACTCGAGATCGGCGACAACTGCCTCGTCCTCGAGGACAACACGCTGCAGCCCTTCTGCCGGATCGGCTCCAACGTCGTGCTCTGGAGCGGCAACCACGTCGGCCACCACGCCACGATCGAGGATCACGCCTTCGTCACCTCGCACGTCGTGATCTCGGGACACTGCGTCGTGGGACGCAACTCGTTCATCGGGGTGAACGCGACCCTGCGTGACGGCATCACGCTCGGCGCCCACACGTACGTCGGCATGGCCACGGCCGTGACGCGGGACACCGCCGAGCGGTCCGTGGTGAAGGGGAATCCGGGCGAGGTGATGAAGATCACGAGCGACCGACTGGAGCGTTGACCGGCGGGAGCGTCCGCGTCGCGCGGCAGCGAACGACGGGGGAGCGAGAGGCGAATGGGCGCGGTGCGGTGGCGAAAACTCGGGCTCGTGTTCGCCCCGGACGGCACCCGGCCCTGGAGCCGCTCGCACGCCCAGGTGCCGACACCGATCCTGCTCGGGGACCGCATCCGGGTCTTCTATTCGACGCGCGACGCGGAGAACCGCACCTCGACCGGCTGCTTCGACGTGTCCGCCGACGACCCCACGCGGATCGTGCAGGACCATCCGCTGCCGGTGCTCACGCCGGGCTGCCCCGGGGCCTTCGACGACTGCGGGTCGATGGCGTGCGCGGCGGTGCCCGCCGGCGACGCGATCCATCTCTACTACCTCGGATGGAACGTGCGGAACACGGTGCCCTTCCACAACGCGATCGGGCTCGCCGTGTCCCGCGACGGAGGGCTCGCATGCTCGCGGATCTCGCCCGGGCCGCTCCTCGACCGCTCGATGGTCGATCCCTACTTCTGCGCCACCGCCGACGTCGGATGCTGGCCCGACGGCCCGCACGGCGCGCCGCGGTGGCGGATGTGGTACGCCTCCGGCACCGAGTGGCGACACACCGACGACGGCCTCGAGCCCCGCTACCACATCAAGTACGCGGAATCGGCCGACGGCATCTCGTGGGACCGCGACGGCGCGGTGGCCATCGACTTCGCGTCGCCCGACGAGGGGGGGCTCGTGCGGCCCGCGGTGCTCCGCGACGCCGACGGGTGGCGGATGTGGTACTCGCGGCGGGGCTGGCGGGACTATCGGGGCGGCGGAGCGTCGTCCTACCGCATCGGCTACGCGGAGTCCGCCGACGGGCGCAGCTGGAGGCGGCGTGATGCCGAGGCGGGCATCGACGTCTCGGCCGCCGGCTGGGATGCCGAGATGATCGAGTATCCGGCCGTGATCGCTGTGGGCGAACGGCTGCATCTCTTCTACAACGGCAACGCCTTCGGCCGGAATGGCATCGGGGTGGCCGTCGCGGAGTGAACACGACCGGGCCGCCGGGCGGCGCGGGATCACGGAGGAAACCGACATGCCGATCGTCAGCGTGATCATGCCGAGCTACAACCACGCCCGCTACGTGGGGGCCGCGGTGGAGAGCGTCCTCGCGCAGACCCTGCACGACATCGAGCTCATCGTCATCGACGACGGGTCGACCGACGGCACGCAGGAGGTGCTCCGCGGAATCCGCGACGAGCGGCTCCGCTGCGTCTTCCGCGAGCGCAACGTCGGGGCGAGCGCCGGGTCGAACGACGGCCTCGCCCTCGCCCGGGCGCCCTTCGTCGCGATGATCTCCTCCGACGACGTCTTCGCCCCGACCAAGCTCGAGCGGCAGCTGCGATGCTGGGACGAGGGTGCCGGGCCGACCGCGGTCTTCTGCACGCCCCGGCTCATCGACGGCGAGGGCCGGCCGCTCCGCTCCGGTGCGCACCCGCTCGAGGGCACGTTCGTCTCCGGCCGCTGGTCCCGAGGCGCCGCGCTCGCGAGGCTCTTCCACGAAGGAAACTTCTTCTGCCATCCGAGCGTCATGGCGCGTCGCGAGACCTACGAGCGGGTGGGGTGCTACGACCCGCGCATGGCCTCACTCGGCGACTTCGAGATGTGGATGCGGATGGCGGTGCAGGAGCCCGGCGACTTCGTCACGCTCGACGGCGAGCTGCTCTCGTTCCGGCTCCACGCCACCAACGCGAGCGCGGGGACGCGGGCGAACGTGAACTGCGGCCTGCACGAGTGGCCGCTCGTGGTCCGGCATCTGCGCCGGCTCCGCGACCGGCCCGAGGTCTTCGCCGCGGCGTTCCCGGAGTCCGCGCCCTGGCTCGCCGGCGCGGCGGAGGATGTCGACTTCGCCTTCGCGAGGCTCGCCGTCGCCCATCGCTGCCCGACCGTGCGGACGTACGGCGTGCAGGTGCTCCACGAACTGATGGATCGGCCCGAGACGGCCACCCGGCTCCGCGACGTCCACGGCTTCGCCCACCGCGACCTCATCGCCGTGGCGGCGGCCACCGACACGACGACGGTGCATGACGGCCGGCGGGAACGTCGGGACGGCCCCCATGTGTTCGACCGCGTGCGCCGCGAGACGCGCCGCGTGTACGGCCAGATCCAGGATCACCTGCACGCCGTGGGCGAGGCCACGTCGCGGGCGGTGGCGGGCGTGCGCCGACGCGCACGGCGTGCGGCCCAGAAGCCCGGCTATACCGAGGTGCGTCGTCCTCCGATGTCAGGCCGTCACGCCACGACGGTCGCGGCCGACTACGTGCGGTCGCGCATGGTCGCGGGGTGCGTCCGCGCCGTCCACCTCGGCTGTGGCGACCAGGCCTTCGCCGGCTGGCTCAACGTCGACCTCGGTGGCCGGCCCGACCTCGTCTGGGACCTGCGCAGGCCGTTCGTGTGGGCGGCCGACGCGACGTTCGACTTCGCCTACAGCGAGCATGTGCTCGAGCACTTTCCCCGCGCGACCGGCCGGCGCATCGTCGACGAGATCCACCGCCTGCTCCGCCCCGGTGGCACGGTGCGGATCGCGGTGCCCGACCTCGCGAACGTCATCGGCATGTACGTCGACGAGACGTTTCTCGCGGGCCCGACGGCCGCGGCCGATGTCCTCGAGCCGACGGCCGTCGAGGCGCGGGCCCTCTTCGGCGACTCGTTCGGCACGCGCGGCGAGCGACTCAACGTATGCATGTACGGCTGGGGACACGCCTATCTCTACGACGAGACCGACCTCGTGCGCCTGCTCACGAACGCGGGGTTCACCGCGGTCGCCCGCCGGCCTCACGGCGAGTCGCCCCACGAGCCCCTGCGCGGGCTCGAGACACGGCCGCAGCTGCAGAGCGCCCTGATCGTCGAGGGCACGAAGCGGTGAGTGGCGGCGACGCGGCGTGCGGAACCGCTGGCCGAGCGCGCCACGCGAGGGCATCACGCCGCGCGGACGCGCCCCGGAGCCCGCTCGTACCCGAACTCGCCCAGCAGCCGCGCGACGAGCGGGGGCGTCCGGGCGAAGTCGAAGTCCTCGCAGCGACGCCAGGCGCCGACACTGCTTGAAAACGTGGGACCGCCGCCCGACGAGCGCCAGCGGAGGAACGCGGCGCTCGAGAGACTGCGGAAGCCCGCGCGGCTGCCACGGTAGAACCGCTCGTAGCGTGTGAATCGCCGGGCATCGAGCATCGACGCCGCGAACGGGAGGTCGAGGAAAT
>DNLZ01000164.1 GCA_003488325.1 Planctomycetaceae bacterium | reverse complement strand
AGCCAGCTCGACACGGCCCGCCGCCAGCGGGAGGAGGCGGTGCGCGAGTGCGACGCGCTGGAGCCCGCGGCGGCCGCCGGCCCGGGTGAATCGCTGGAGCACCGGCTGGCGCTCGTGCAGGCGGAGGTCGATCGCCTGGAAGAACTGGCGGCCCGCGAGGTGTCGGTGCAAACGCGGGCCGAACGGGTGGGTGCGGCGGAGGAAGCGCTCGCCCTGGCCACGACCCGCCGGTCCGAGGCCCGGGCGCGGTGGCGACGGGCCCTGGAACATCGGGGGCTGCCGGCCACGCTCTCGCCGCGCGAGGTGCGGCAGATCGCCACGCACCGCACCACGCTGCTCGCGCTCGACGACGACCGCCGCCGGCTCTCCGACGAGGCGCGGACGAAGCGCGAGGAGGTCGGCGCGTTCGCCAAGCAGATCGACGACCTGCTCGTGGAGTGCGAGCTCGTCCCCGAGTCGACACCCCTCGAACACCTGCGCCTCCTCGAGGAGCGGCTCGCCGCCGACAAGTCCGCCGTGCGGCGTCGCGCGCAGCTGACGCGGCGGCTGGAGCTCGCCCGGCGGCGGCATCGCAACGCCCTGCGCCACGTCCACGTCGCCGAGCGCGCCGTCCGCGAGTTTTTCGCGCGGTGGGGTGTCGAGACCGAGGAGGCGTTCCTCGCGCGGGTCGATCGCCGGGCCGAATACGAGCAGGCGCGTCTCGAGGCGGAGACCGCCGAGACGACGTGGCGCGATGCCCGTCGTCGCACCCACGAGCCGGTGGAGATCGACGCATGGCTCGCGGAGGTCGGGGCCGTGCCGCTCGAGCAGCGGCTCGCGGCGGCCATCGCCGTCACCGCGCGGCATCGGGCCTCGCTCGCCGACGCGGAGCGACGACGCGACGCGCTCGCCGCACGGCTCCATTCCGCCGCGAGCGACCGGATCACGGAAGGCGTGCAGGCCGAATTGGCGAGCGTCGAGGAGCAGCTCGGCCGCCAGTGGGAGCGGCGCCGCGTGCTGGAGCGGGCCCGCCTGCTCCTCGAGCAGACCCGCGCGGCCGTGGCGCGCGACCATCAGCCGCCCGTGCTGCGCGAGGCCTCGCGCTGGCTCGCCCGGCTCACCGACGGCCGCTATGCACGCATCACGACCGCGATCGACGAGGCGCGTCTGGAGGTGCACGAGCAGGACGGCACGCTCTGGAATCCCGAGCGGCTCAGCCGCGGCACCCGCGAGCAGGTGTTCCTCGCCCTGCGGCTGGCGCTCATCCGCGACCTCGGCCGCCACGACGTGAGCCTGCCGCTGGTGATGGACGACGCCCTCGTGAACTTCGACGACCAACGGGCGCCGCTCGCGGCCCGCGTGCTCGTGGAGTTCGTCGCGGAGCAGGCGGCGGGCAGGCAGATGCTCGTGCTCACCTGCCACCAGCACGTCGCGCGGGTCTTCCACGAGGCCGGGGGACACGTGCGCACGTTCGCCGATCCCAGGCCGATCTGGGGTCGCGTACAGCCGCGCGTCGCCACACCGGTCGTCGCCCTGCCGCCACAGGAGCCCGCTCCCGCGACGGTCGTGGTCCCGGCGCCGGTGCGCGTGCCGTCTCCGGACGTCTGGCCGGCCGAGGCCTTCTTCTTCGGACCGAATCCCGGCTACTCGCCCGCCGCGCGAAACGGCGGAGGATCCGTCGTCCGCGCCCAGCCCGCGGCCGGCGCCCTGCGGCCACCGAGACGGCTGCCGCGTCGTCACGCGGCACGACCGCGCAGCCAGCGTCGCTGACGGCGAGCCGCCGCTTCGCGTGCGAGCGCTTGTGATGTGACCCCCAGGCCATGACCCGCCCGTCGGGCACCTTCACGAAACCGTCACACGCCCGTTCCTTGCGGACCATACCGGATCCCGATACGGTGCAGTGCGACGGGTTTTGCACAAGGCGCCGTTGGCGAGCGCGGTGGCACGCCACTCGCGTCGCGGACGAGCCCGCATCCACGGACCCACACGTCAGGAGTTCGCCATGGCTCGACGCCGCACCTTTCCCACGGGATCCAGCCGACGGCTCGCCCAGGCACGGCATCGCGCTCTTGGCCGTGATGCCGTGGCGACACGGCTCCAAGGGGTCGAAGTGCTCGAGCGGCGGCAGGTGATGGCGGTTGACCTGGCCACGGCCGGCGGGGCTGACGAGCTCGACACGCCCGTCACCGACCTCGCCTTTTTTTCCGCAGCGGCCGTCGCACCTGCTGCGCCGACGGATTTCAGGATCGGCTACTCGAGTTCTCTGGAACGTTCTGACGCCCTGTGCTTCCGGTTCGGTGAGACACCCCAACCGGGCGACACGTGGCGGGTGCTTGAAAACGGCGTGCCAATCCCCGTCAACACGCGGTACTACAAGGGACTTTCCGTCGATACGTGGGAAACGACGATCGCGGCGGTGCCGTTCGATTTTACGGGCAGACAACCGTGGGAAATCGCCAACAATCCGGCGATCCTGCCGACCGCGTACGGCGAGCGCGCCTTGACCGCCGGAAACCGGTACGAGATCGAGGTGCTTCGTGGCGGACAGTCAGCGACGAGCACGACGCAGTACGGCCGTTTCCGTGGAGCGTCGGCAGACGGCGTGAACGAGACCCAGACGGGCACGGTGGCACTCCTCGATCTCGACTACGGGGGTGATCTGCCCACCGGCGTGCGTGTGGTGCGGGGCGTGCAGGGCGAACAGGTCGCCGCCATCGTGCTCGACGCCGGCACCAAGGTGACCCTGCGGCTCGGAGAGCTGGGATATCGCGGAGGGTACACGTCCGCGCTCGACCTGCTTCCCGCTTCGCTCGTGGTGCAAACCAATCGGCAAAATGTGGTCGCCGCGAAGGTCGCCCCAGTCAAGAACTCTCCGGAATGGACGCTCACACTCGACTCTTCCGGGCTCGCCGGCGCGCCGGGAATGGTGTCGGTACGAATCATCAACAACGCGTCTCGCAGCGGTCAGGTCGTCGCTCCCCGATATCTCGGCGTGATCGTGAAGGACTCCGCTGGCAACGTGCCGGCGAAGCCCGAGTGGCTGGCGGTGGGTGCGGTCAACACCAACACGGTCGACGCGCAGAACTTCTTCCGCGGCACGGCCCCGTCGGACAACACCGGCTTCAAGGCGTTCGACACGCAGTACGTCTATCTCAATGACGGCCCGCTCCAGCGGCCGACGAAACCGGTCACGCCGAGTTCCCCGCTCGAATTCAATCCGTCCGCCTGGCGTTCGAGCAGCGGCGGATTCGACGGCAAGAAGCTGGTCCAGTCGCTCCGCGAGAGCGCGAAGTTCGGAGCAGTGCCGCAGATCGTCTACTACAACCTCATGACCCCGGACGAAAGCCAGGCCATCGCGTTGGCCAACCTGCAAAACCGGCCGTTCCT
>DNLZ01000400.1:4157-4322 GCA_003488325.1 Planctomycetaceae bacterium | reverse complement strand
GTGTAGGCGTCGATGGAGGATGGCGACATGGCGTTGACGGATCCGCGAGGGCCCGGGCGGCCGGGCACGACGCTCAGACGTGGATCGCCGCCCCGCCGTCGACGACGAGCGTCTGCCCCTGGACGAGGTCCGCGAGGGGACTCGCCAGGAAGAGGACGGCGTCGG
>DNLZ01000400.1:0-3862 GCA_003488325.1 Planctomycetaceae bacterium | reverse complement strand
GCCAGGAAGAGGACGGCGTCGGCGACATCCACCGCCTCGAGCATCCGCTCACCGGTCATCGTCTTCGACCGGCGGCCGGCGAACATCTCCGCCGCCCCCGGCAGCCGCCTCGTCGAATCGGTCTCGACCAGGCCCGCCTCGACGACGTTGACGTTCACGCCCCGGTCACCGAGCTCGAGCGCCCAGTGCCGTGCGAGCGACGTGAGGGCCGCCTTGGTGCCGCCGATAAGCCCGTACATCGGCAGTGCCATGTGCGTGCCGTGGCTGGACAGGACGACCACCTTGCCACGGTCGGGACCGGCCTCGAGGAGTGGTGCCGCCTCCTTGAGCAGGTGCACCAGCGACAGCACGTTCGTGTGCATCGCCGCATCGAAGTGCCGCTGCGTGGTCGCCGCCAGTGGACGAAAGCCACCGGTGGCGGCGTTGTGGACGAGGATGTCGAGCCGACCGAACTCCCGACGCACGAAGCCGATCATCTCGGCGACGTCCTCCTCTTCGCCGACGTCGGCCCGGACGCACGCGACCTCGCGCCCCAGTGCGGCAATCCGCTCCGCCACCGCCTCGGCCTCCGGTGCGCTCGTGACGAAGTTGACGACGACGTCGGCGCCCGCCTCGGCAAGCCGCAGCGCGCACGCCCGGCCGATGCCCCGGCTGGACCCGGTGACGAGCGCGACCTTTCCCGTGAGATCGATCATGGCCGTGGGGACGCTCCGTGCGACAGGGAAGGAATGTGGTCCGCGACGGCCACCGCCAGCACGTGGCCATCCTCGGCGACGAAGATCCCGGCCCCGTGGACCGCGTGATACCTGCCGTCGACGCTCCAACGAAACCCGCTTGCGGAGACCCGCTCGACGACGATCCGCCGCGGCCGAAATGCCTCGTCGAGCGCGGCGGCCTTATAGGCGGCCTCCTTCGCGGCCCAGAGCCGCACCGCATCCCGCGCGTCGGCGGCGGTCGCGGTCTCGGTGGTCGTGAGGAAGCGGGAGAGCGACGCTGCGGACACCTCGGCCGGCACGACGAGATCGATCCCCACCTGCGCGTGGCGACAGGCCGCGACGGCGACCAGGCCACGGCCACCCGACGGATCATCCGCGAGGCGCGGACGAAGGTGCGAGATGGAGATGCCGCAATCGCCGGCGGCCGCGGCACGGACGACGACCGGCCGCCCGGAGGGCGCAAGCGGAGCCACCCGCAGCGACGAGCGGGCGACACCGAGCACGTCGGCCGCGAGGCGTTCCGCGAGCCGGCTCCCGGCGACCGAGAGCGACCACCGGTCCGCGGCAGTGACCCAGATGTCCACCCAGCGACCATGCACGGCCACCCGGTGCCGGGAGATCGGCGACGCGCCGTCGGAGGCCGGGCGTGGCGGGTGGGCGATCACGACGTTTCCTCCGCCGGGACGACCGCGAGGTGGAGGCCCTCGACGGCGAGGATCGCCCGGCCATCACTCCCGACGACGACGAAGTCGTAGACGCTCTCGTGCACCGACTGCGCCTGGAGCAGCAGCCGCATGCGACACAGTTCCCCGGCCGCCGGGCGCGAGGCGAGGCGAACTCTCGCCATCCTCACCGGGATCTCCACCCGCCGTCCACAGAGGAGGTAGGAGTAGACGGCGCAGGCGACCAGACAGCCGTCGAGAATCTCCACCGGCACCGTCCATCCTCGCGTGCCCCTCGGCAGGGATACGCCCTCGCCGCGCGGCGCGACGAGCCGCCCCCATCCGCCGCTGCGGTCGAGGTAGAGATCCTTGAGCGAACGGAACGACGGCCCGTGCACGAGCGGCGCGTCGTCCTGGTAGATCATCGGGTTGAAGGGGAAAGGTGGATCGCTGACGGACGCCGCGATCGGCTCGGAGGACGTCCCGACGGCCTCGCCGCGGAAGTGCACCCATTCGACGGTTCGATCGAGGCCGCTGACGGGCCTGGCGTGCCCGAGGACGCGGAGCGCCCCGTCGCCCGGCTGCACCTCCGCCCGGACGACCCTGGCATCGGCCTCGGGAAACTCGAGCGGCCGCTCGACGACGAAATCGTGAATCTCGGCGACCCGGTCGCATCCGCCGGAGGCCCGCGCGGCCTGGGCCACGATCTCGAGCCCCATCACCGCCGGCAGGAGCGGCCGACCGTGCAGGCGGTGCTCGAGGAGGAAGCGATCGCTCGACGGGTCGAGCCGAACGAGCACGTCGACGGCGTCGCCGTGGCGATCCACCCGATCGACGAGGCTGCCCACGTCCGCTGCGGAGCCAGCGTGGGGGGACGGCTCGCCGCGGGACTGCCGCGGGGCGACGGTCTGGCCTGCCACCGGCTTCGGCGCGAGCGCGTCGGGGCACATCGCCGGCTCCGTCACGAGCACCTCGGCATCCGGCAGGCCGGCCTCGATGTCCTCGACGAACCGCCGCACACCCTCCGCGAGCGGCATGAAGTGGAGCCCCAGTCGCTCGAGCGCGAGCTTGCTCTCCGGGCGATAGGCCATCCCGACCTCGCCCCAGGCGTGCCAGTGGAACGTGGTCGCCGCCAGCCCGCGGCGCCGCGCGCGCCAGGCCGCGACACTCTTGGCGAGCAGGTCATTGGCCAGCGAATAGTCCGCCTGGCCGAGACCCCCGAGCCGCCCGCTGGTCGATCCGAAGCCGACGAGGCACTCGAGCGAACGCGGGTCGACCACCGCCATGAGGTGCTCGAGCCCGACGCACTTCGGTCCGAGCGTCGCCTCGTACCCGGCCCGCGACTTCCGCTCGAAACGACAGGCCGCCTCCTGACCGGCGCCATGAACGATGCCGCGGATCGGGCCGACGTCGGCCACGACCTGCCCGACGAGCCGCCTCACCGCCGCCGCATCGGCAAGGTCACAGGGGAGATAGCGGGCCGACACTCCCGCCCGCGCGTACTGGTCGAGTGCCGTCGCGATCTCGAGCGACTTCTCGACCACCCGCCACGCGGCCCGTGGGTCATCGCCTCGCTGGCGTGCCTGCAGCATCACGTCACCCATCAGCCCGCGGCGGCCCGCCTCGTCGAGCGCGAGCCACGCGGGCTCGACAGCGATCGGACGCGTCGAGCCGACGAGCACCAGCGACAGTCCGTGACGCCTGCCGAGTTCGAGGGCGCAGGCCGCCGTCACGCCGCGGGCACCACCGGTCACGAGCCAGACGCTGCCGCGCTCGAGTGACTTGGGGGGCTGGCCCCGCTCGGCCAGGGGCGTCTCGCGTGCTCCGACGGTCACCCGTCGCAGTCCGCCCACGGGACCGGCACCAGGCACGAGGCCCGTTTCGACAGCCCCCGCCGCATCGGTCATCTCGGTGACCACCGCGGCGGCGACGACCGCCTCCGTGAGGCTCGCCGGAGCATCGAGAACACGCACGTGAAGATCGGGAAACTCCCTGGCAAGAGCCTTGCACAGACCGGCGAGACCGCCGCCGTCCGCGGCCGTGATCCGACCAGAAACCCCGAAGTCGCCGCCGAGATCGACCACCGCCGTGAGCGTCGCCCCGGCAAGGCCGCCCGACGCGAGTCGGGCGGTGATCCAGCGCTGGCAGGCGAAGTAGGCCGCCGCGAGCGTCCGCTCGCGCCTTGCGATCCATGACTCGCCGGCGGCATCGACAGGCCGTCCGCTGAGCAGCACGAGATGACGCACGGGCGCACCGCGGTCCGCCTCCTCGACGGACGCGATCGCTTCGGCGACCGTCGCACCCATGGCTTCCTCGGGCCGGGCACCCGCCGCCGCGAGCGCGGTCGCGAGCGCCGTCCTCGCCGCGTCGTCCCCGAACAGGAGCACGTGCTCGCCGACCAGGGAGCGCGTCGGAATCGGCAGCACGCGATCGACGATCTCGAGACGGTATCGGCGGGTGACATCGGCGGTCGACGCCGCCGAG